>JBKJUN010000044.1:0-6295 GCA_046590555.1 Bryobacter sp.
CTGCAGCAGAAGTGGATGGATGCCAACACCGGCAACTACGCCAATGTGATGCTAAACAATCTAAGCCGAAGCACTTCGTTTGCCATTGATAATGTGGATATTCGTTGGGCAAACGGCTCGAGCGGGAAGCCTGAGTTTGTAGCAAGAGCCGTTGGGAACGTGAGTGCTGAAAGCGGCAAGCAGCTTGCTCAACTGATGGGTGGGACGCTAGTGAATGGCCCTTTTGACACTTTTGGAACCACGCAGCGGGATCAATACATCAAGATGCCTAACGGCCAGATGGTTGAAGCCTCTGTGCTGGCCAGCCAGTTGAATGCGGCACGAGGGGCTTCAGACCCGTTTTCGGCAACACAGAGCGTGCTTGAGATCTATCGACTGGAGAACCAGAATTTTGATCTTGCGAGTTCGAACAATGCGATTGATCTTGTGACGAAGGGTTCCTTACGTGCTGGATGGCCTTCCAATCAAGCGACCTAATTAGCGTTAATGCACGCGTCTTGGTACGCAGACGGGTAGTGGGATTGCTTGTCCTTGCTGTGCTGATTGGTGGTGGAATCGAAATGTGCTGGAGGAGCAAAGATGCCGAAAATTGTAAAAAAGTTTCAATCGTTACAGATTTGTTAATCGTTTGCTGGAGTCGCCAAAGCGGTCGAGTTTGACGCCCATGCGGTCCATTATCGACAAATAGAGGCTGCAGGCTCTGCGGTTGTCATCACCCTTGTCGGTGTAATCGAGATTGCGGCCTGTCTCGAGACTGCCGCCGGCACGGCCTGCGAGAAGGATCGGCATCTGATCGGCGCTGTGGGTATCGCCGTCGAAGAGGTTGGAGCAAAGCATGAGCATAGAATTATCGAGGAGGGACTGGCCGCCCTCGTCTATCTTCTTCATGCGGTCGACGAGGTAAGCGAACTGCTGGATGTGGAATTGGTTCGTCTTGAGGTACATGGCTTCGGCCAGTGCGGCCTTACCGTTGTGGGTGAGGTCGAGGTGGAGGGCCCCTTTAACGCCTTCGAGGAACTTGAAGTTCATTTGCGAAAGGTCGTTGTTGAGCATCAGGGTGGCGATGCGGGTTTTGTCCATCTGGAAGCCGAGCACGACGAGGTCGAGCATGAGCTTCATGTGATCCGGTACGTGCTGAGGAATTTCGTCAGCGGGACGCGGCATGTTTGGCTTGCTGATGGTTGGCCGCCAACCTTCGAGGCGCTCTTCGCGGCTGGCACGTTCAATGCGCTTTTCGATATCGCGGATCGATTCGAGGTATTCGTCGAGCTTGACGCGGTCGCCTCGGCTGATGCGAGGCTGTACGTCGTGAGCTTCTTTGAGGACTGCATCAAGGATGCTGCGGTCGATCTTGCGGCCGGTTCCGTCGCCGACGAGTAAGTCGAAGGCGCGGGCGGGGTAGATTTCTTTAGTGGCCGGTTTGACGGGTGAGGTCCAGGAAAGCGAGGAGCCGTAGATCATCGAGAGGCCGTCTTCGAGACGAAGCTCGTTGGGTTCAACGCCCATCACGAGACTGGGTACGGAGGTTTGACCGCCAATCTGGCGTGCGAGGACCTGATCAAATGTTGTGCCGACGCGGATGTCGCTTGGGTCGAGGCTGACCCAGGCACCGGAGAGGACGTTTGGCATGCGACCGAGATGTGGGCTGGTGGATTTGAAGGCCTGCTGGTTGTAGAGACCGCGGATGAAGCTGAAGTCGCCGCAGTGGGGCTTCATGGCTTCAAGGCAAGGCCCGAGTTCCATCGAAGTGCCGGTGCCTTTGGCCCACCAATGAATGGGTTCTACGCCGTTAGAGAAGTAGATGGTGGCCATGCGAACGGGTGGCTTGTTAGAGAGCTTGGGGGCGGAGCCGTCTTGCGCGGCAAACAAGGGCATCGATTCCATCCAGGGGAGTGACAGAGCAACGCCGGCTCCACGGAGGAAGTGTCTTCTGGATTTTGGCTGCAAGGCCATGTTGCGAACAACGCGGTTCATAAGCCACCTTCTTTGGGCTTGGCCTCTGGGGCCTTGGATTGGATGTTTTCGCCGGTATCGCGGCGATTGCGGAACTGTTTGCTGTTGACGATTTGAGTGATCAGTTTGGAGATGGTTGCATCGCTGCCAGTCAGAGACAGTTGCTCGATGAGAGGCTGATCGGAGAGGATCATGGTTCTGCCGAGGGCGTAGCCGAGGAGTTTTCTGGAGAAGTTTTTGAGGACCAGTTTTTCCTGGGACTTGAGGTATTGCGAAAGGCCATCAACGCCAACGATCTCCTGTTTGTCGTAGGTGGTGCTGGAATCGTGGATGGGGTTGCCATCGGTGTATTTGTCGCGGAGGCGACCGACAGCATCAAAGCGCTCGAGCGGGAATCCGAGCGGATCGATGCGGGAGTGGCAGCCGGCGCAGGTTGCGTTGCGCTGGTGAGCGGCGAGGCGGTCTTTGAGTGAGAGGCCACCGAAGTTTTTATCGTCGGCTGGAATGGTGCCTGCGTTGGCTGGGGGGGGAGGCGTCGGGGTTCCGAGGATTCGACGCAAGACCCAATCGCCACGCTTTACCGGGCTGGTGCGCAGGGGGGCAGATGTTGCCGTGAGGACTGCGCCGAGACTCAACATGCCGCCCCGGCCAAATTGGCGAGTACCCTCTACTTTTTCAGTCTCAACTTTGGCACTGATCTCTTTATTGATTCCGTAGTGTTTGGCGAGGGTCTGATTGAGGAAGGTGTAGTCAGCGGAGAACATTTCACGGATCGGGCGATCCTGGCGTACGATGTGCTCGAAGAAAGAAACCGCTTCGTCATACATAGCTGATTTCAACTCGTCGTTGAATTCCGGGTAGCGGCTGGTGTCGACACCAGCGTATTGATCGAAACGATAGAATCCAAGCCATTGGCCGAAAAATTCGGTGGCAAAGCGGCGTGCTTTGGGGTCGGCGATCATGCGTCGAACCTGCTTGTCGAGTTGGGCCGGGTTTGCGAGCTCTCCGGCTTTTGCGGCTCTGTTGAGTTCTGCATCCGGCACTGAGGACCAAAGGAAGTAGCTGAGTCTGGAGGCGATCTCTGACCCGGCCAGCGCCTTTGCGACAGTGATTTGTGGCTGATTTTCGAGGCGATAGATGAAGGCCGGAGATACAAGAACTCTAGCTAACATCGTTCTCATAGCGCTTTCGTGATCCTGCTTCTGGATCTCACGGGCATTTACATAAAAGCCTCGCAGGCGATCTTTTTCGATTTCAGTAAGGTCGCGTCTCCAGGCTTTGGCTGCGAAGCCGATGGCATCATTGATGTGTCCGGGCTGGGCTGCGGCTATGGATTTTTGAAGTGCGTCGTATTCTGTGCGCCAGCCTTTGATGACCTGACGCTGTTCGCCAGGGATCGCCTCGATTTCGGCCGCAGTCATTTTGGAAATGGGTTTCGCAAGATTCAGTTTGTGTTTGTCGCTGTAGAGATGAAGCAGGGCGTCGTGGTAGCCGTAGCTGGAGAGCAGATCGTCCCATGCGTGTTCGAGTTCCACGCGGGTCTTGTCATCGAGGATATGTTCGGCGATGAAGCGGTCGTCACGATAGTATTTGACCTGGACATGGTAAGCGTTGCGCTCAGGCATATCGATGGTGTTGTCGAAGATGGGCGGAATAGGGTCTTTGTCAGACGGAGTTGGCTCGCCGTGAGAGCCGGCAGGGAGCTTGGCATTGAAGGCGAGGACGTTTGCTTTCCATGCGGCAAATGCTGGTGTCTTGGATTGAGCCAGGAGGACGGAGGCTGGAACACCGGTGAAGGGCTGGTCGCTGTTGGAGATCAAGGCGCGGATTACGGCATCGCCGTTTGGTGAGGGGCCAAGGGCAATTTCAAACAGGACCGTTGCACCGCCTGAACCTTGCTCGAGGGCGATGTCGATCGTTGCTTTTTCTCCGGCAACCATAGCGAAGGAGTTTGGGTCGATGGGGCTGCCGTCTGGCAATTGACCGAATTTAAGGCGGGCGATGGTTTCTGGGCTGAGAGCCGAGCGCAAGGTCTGAGTCTCACCGAGGGCGCGATTTGTTCCCACCTTGCGAATGCTGGCATTGCGCCAGATGACGTAAGGGTGATCGACCGCGCTTGGATTCATGTTTGCGGCCGAGAGATAGAGCTTAGCCACTTTCTTGTCGACCTCCCCTGGTCGAGCCTGGTAACGCCGGAATTTGTGTTCAGTGGTGGCCTTGAGCGATTCATTGCTGAGCGAAAAATTTCGTTCGTCGCCACGACCGCCTTCGGCCGGGGCACCGGCCCCGAACAAGATGCGTGGCCAGTTTACGATAAAGTCCTGTAATGATTTGGCTGCCACGCGGGCCTGGGCTTCTTCGAGCGGCATTTTCTTCCAAAGGTTGACGGCCTCGATAGTTGGATAGGTTGAGTTCGCTTCGTGGAAGACACCGAGGAGGTGAGCGACGAATTTTGGGCTGATGCCTTCTTTTTGGGCTGCCTGAACGATGGTAAGTTTAGGTTCACCGCGCCGAAGGCGATGCTCATAACGCCATGCGGCAAAGATCGCTTTTCCGTAACGGTCAAGACTATAGGCCATGCCGCCTTCACCAGAAGCCGAGCGGAAGCCGTTGGCATGGTAGATCGCCTGAATTCTGCTGATTGCCGAGAGTTCAAGCCCACTCTTGCCGGGGTCGGCAAAGAACTGAATCGGGCCCGAGCCGATCACAGCATGCGAGGAAACTCGCTTGGATGTTTCAAGGTAGCGTTCTAGGTTTGCATCTTGCATGAACTGGACGTCGCCGAAATTGGTGAAGCCTTCACCGCCGACTGAGTCGCTGGCAAAATCGCGATCGGTCTTGATTTCGATGCCTGTGAGATCACGGATCGTATAGGCGTATTCACCGCTGGTCAATCTTCTGACCGTGACTCGGCCGGGGTCGCCGGCTGATTTGAGTGCGGCCTCGTTTAGTTTGGTGCGAATCCAGGTGACTGCCTGCTTGCGCTGTTCGTCGCTGGGCTGAGGCATTTTCGCTGGCGGCATCAGCTTTTGTTCGAGAGCACTGGCTACTTTTTCCCAATGTTGAAAGCCCTCGGCCATTGAGGTTTGCCCGGTGAGATGTTTCAAGTTTAGGCCGCCCATGGCTGCCTGCCCATGACACTGGAAACAGTATTGCTCGAGGACAGGGTTTGCCACCGGAACTGGTGCTGGGCCTGCGGCATAGGCTGATATGAAGCTAGCGAGGGCAAGTAGGAGGAGGCTTCTCATAAAGCTTTCAAAAATAGACACTTTCGGGCGATTTTGGACTTAATCTTATCACTGCCTTGTGAGGCGTGCCAGCCTAATATTTGGTTACCTTCATCTTATCGTCTGAAAGTGATAGTAACTCGGCGATATGGATAGCCAATCATGATTCCCCGCTGGAAGGCTGGCCTCGGTTTGGACGCTGGTATTTTGTTGAGCTTGAGCTCGATTGTCCACTCGATTGCAGGCGAGCAAGACCTGCGGAATCAGCTTGAGGTTGCGGCTACCAGCCTTGAGTTGGTTCGCGATGTGATGCTGGGGTGGCACTTTGGAGGCATAGCCATGCTGGTGTTTGGCGTTGTGGTGATCCATAGTTTTCTCGGGGCGTGGAGAGGAGGAGCAATATCGCTGTTTGCGCCAAGGGTGATTGGAATGGCGTACTTGATTTTTGGGCTTGTGGCGATTGCGTTGGTGGAGCGAAATCCTTTTTATCTTGTGTTCGTTTTGCCTGGGGGAACGCTGTTGCTTGCTTGCGGGCTTGGCTCAGGGGGCTCCAAGTCTTCGTAGGGCATTACAAATCAAGACAAACGCGGAACGCAAAAGAAAGTGGCATACCCTTGATTCGGTTTGACCCGTTCAAAGGGTATGCCGTCCAACCACGCCGGAGCCACCAGCGGAGAACAGAAAAGGAGAGTGGCAGATATGACCGTCGAGCAAAAGCAAACTAGCCATTCGCCGATGAACATTTTCAGCTTAGACTGCTATCTTGTTGACAAAGAAGCAATTAGACTCGATTTGGTACTGTTCTTGATTTGATTTGGTACCAATCTGGATTGAGTACGATCGTACTGCGAAGTACTAAAAATCAAGGCTAAGTGATTGATTTTGAAGGCGCGTTATTTGAAGTTAGATCGAAATCGCAAATTGAGGCGTAGCATATTCACATGGTGCGTCCTGAAAGATGCGTTGTTCTCACAGGTGCAAGTCCTGTCCGGGTAAGCGCCGGAGCGCCCGGTAGCAGACTCCCGGCGGGAGGAGAGATCCGACCGGCCGAAGCGGAGTGTCGAAAGCCTTTGAAAGAGAAGGGAGCAAAGCAGCGGGCCGCAACAATCAGTGAA
>JBKJUN010000050.1:0-4405 GCA_046590555.1 Bryobacter sp.
TTCACTGATTGTTGCGGCCCGCTGCTTTGCTCCCTTCTCTTTCAAAGGCTTTCGACACTCCGCTTCGGCCGGTCGGATCTCTCCTCCCGCCGGGAGTCTGCTACCGGGCGCTCCGGCCCTTACCCGGACAGGACTTGCACCTGTGAATACAACGCGTCTTTCAGGACGCACTATAGGTTTATTTTATGGCTTGCACTTTGCACCCCTGCGCGTGTTGGAATGATAGAGACAATTGCAAATAAAGAATCCATCTAAGGAACGATCCGAAATTTCCGGTTGGAATTACACTTCGAAGCCAGATTTCTGGGACGAATACCAGAGCACAGACGGCCAACCTCGGCCTCACTGGAACCAATTTCGTCACTCCCTGGAATCGATGGGCCGCAGCGAGTTTGATCGTCGCTGGCAAACCGCTCAGCAGATCATTCGCACCAACGCCATTACCTACAACGTCTATGGCGATGCCCGTGGTGCAGAGCGCCTATGGCCCCTCGATCCAATTCCGCTCATCCTGCCAGAAGACGAATGGGCTCACCTTGAAAAAGCCATCGCTCAGCGCGCCACCCTGCTGAATGCAATCCTCAACGATTGCTACGGCCCGCAGAAGCTTCTCAAGCAACATCGCCTGCCGCCTGAACTACTCTTCGCTAACCCTAATTTCCTCCGAGCCTGCCACGGCATCCCGGTACCGGCCGACATGCGCCTCCCCTTCTATGCTGTAGACCTGGCTCGTTCTGAAAACGGCCAGTGGTGGGTCATCGCAGACCGCTCTCAAGTCCCCTCCGGCGCAGGCTATGCCCTTGAGAATCGAGTCGTCTCGGCCCGGACGCTGCCGAGCTTTTTCAACCAGCATTCCATCCGCCCCCTCAACCACTTCTTTTCCGCTCGCCGCAACGGCCTCCTCAGCCTCGCCCCTGGCAACCGCCGAATGGTCATGCTAACCCCCGGGCCTTACAACGAAACTTACTTCGAACACTCCTTCCTCGCCAAGACTTATGCAATACCACTGGTCGAAGGGCCTGACCTCACCGTTCGAGACCAGCGTGTTTTCCTCAAAACACTCGAAGGCCTCGAACAGGTCGACCTCATCCTCCGCCGCCAGGATGATAACTTCTGCGACCCCCTCGAACTTCGTGGTGACTCCCTGCTTGGAATCCCTGGCCTCCTCGGTGCAGTTCGCGCCGGCAATGTCGTCGTCGCCAACGCTCTTGGCAGCGGTCTTATCGAAACCCCGGCCCACAAGGCATTCCTGCCGGGCCTCTGCCGTCACCTCCTGGGAGAAAATCTTCTTCTTCCTTCCGTTGCGACTTGGTGGTGTGGCCAGACAGCCGAACGCAATTTCGTCCTCGAAAACCTGCACAAGTTGATTCTCAAGCCAGCCTTCCCAAGCTTCGGCCTGAGCCCCGTCTTCGGTGCCGGCCTCGACGCAAAAGGCCTCGCCGAACTCCGCAGCAAGATCAAGAGCCGCCCCGCCAATTTCATCGCACAAGAGATGGTCTCCCTCTCCACCTCGCCTGTCTGGACCGAGAATGGCCTCTCTACCCGCCACATCATGGTGCGCGCTTTCGCCTCTTGGGATGGTCAGCAATACACTGTCATGCCCGGCGGCCTCACCCGCGTTTCACAATCGCCAACCTCCCTCATCGTCACCATGCAGCACGGTGGGGTCAGCAAAGATACCTGGGTCCTTGGCCGTCCCGAGCAATCCCAATACGCCCGCCTCCAGGTGCCAGAAGAAGATAGTAAACCTTCGCTCTCAAGCGCCCTGCCCAGCCGCGTCGCCGACAACCTCTTCTGGCTTGGCCGCTATACCGAGCGAGTCGAATCTATGATTCGCACTTTTCGCACTGTCCTCCCTGTCCTGGCAGGGGAAGATGACACGCTTCAGAACATATCTCTCGAAGCCGTCCTTCAAGTCCTGGCCGGATACACTTACCTGCCAAAGTCGGTCCTCACCGCACCCATCGGCGAACAGCTCCACCAGCTAGAAACCATGCTTACCAGCATGATCCACGACCCTGCCGGAATCTCCAGCCTCGGCTTCAACTTAAAGCAGATGCGGCACGCCGCCTGGCCCCTCAAAGAACGCCTATCAGGAGACACTTGGCGCGTCCTTCAGCAAATCGAAATGGACGCTTCTCAATCTGCTCTCCCTTACCTTAGTAAGCGCCCCGCTGCTCTCCAGCTTCATCTCGATCAGACCATTACTTCCCTTTCTGCTTTTGCTGGCCTCCTGTCAGATAGCACTACCCGCGGCCACGGCTGGCGCTTCCTTGAGATCGGCCGCCGCCTCGAACGCGGTCTCCAGATCATGGACCTCCTCCGTCACGGAATGGGCTCAAAATTAGACAACCTCGACCTCGTCTTGCAGATCGCCGACAGCTCGATCACCTATCGCTCCCGTTACCTCACCAACCTCCGCCCCAAATACGTTCTTGATCTTTTGCTTTTCGACGAAACCAACCCAAGATCCATCGCCTTTCAGCTGGTTTCTCTCGCCGAACTCTCAGAAAAACTCCCAGGCAAAGATACCGGCAACCCCTGGCGCATCGCCTTGAAGCCTCTTACGGCCATCCGCCGCTCCAGCGCTGATGAACTCATCTACCCAAATGCCCTTGACAGGTTTCTCGCCCTCCTTCGTGGCGATCTCTTTGATCTTTCAGAAGCTCTCACCGGCCGCTACCTCAGCCACGTCATGGCCTCCAGACTCACCTCATGATCTACCGAGCCACCCACACTACCCGCTACACCTACGAAGGCCCGGTCTCACACTGTCTGAGCGAAGCAAGGCTCACCCCGCGCATCCTGCCTAACCAGCGCCTCCTGGACTGGAACCTCGCGGTCAGCCCCCGCCCCTCCACCATAATTTCCCGCAAAGACTACTTTGGCAACGACGTTAGTTCATTTGCCGTTCTTGAGCCGCATGATCGCTTCACCGTCACAGCGACAAGCCTGATCGAAGTGCTGCCCAACGACGGCTCTCTTCAAGACTCACCAACCTGGGAAGACGCTCGTATGACCATCGCTGACCTAGTTGAAGAAAACGAGTTCATGTGGGAGTCGCCTTTTGTACCCTGGCTCGAAGCGCTTGAAGAATACGCAAAACCGGTTTTCACCCCCGCCCGGCCTCTGGTCGAAGCCGCAACAGCACTGATGCAGAAGATCCACCATGACTTCCGCTACAAACCGGAATCCACATCAATCGAAACTCCCCTCGCAGAAGTTTTGGCCACCCGCAAAGGCGTCTGCCAGGACTTCTCCCACATCATGATCGGTGCGCTCCGAGCCCACGGCCTGGCAGCCCGTTACGTCAGCGGATACCTCCGGGGCGATGCAGAGTTCCAGGGAGCTCAAGCTTCCCACGCCTGGGTATCGGTTTTTGTCCCCAGCCTTGGCTGGATCGACTTCGACCCAACCAACAACACCATCCCCTCCACCGGCCATCTCACCATCGCCTGGGGCCGCGATTTCGGCGACGTCACCCCGGTTAAGGGCATCACTATTGGCGGCGGCGAACACACCCTCGAAGTCGACGTTCGTGTCGCCCCCGCAAGCTAATTTCATATTTTTTATCAGGCAGCAGATCTAAGCTGGCCCTTCATGGCGTTTGCTTTAGTAGATTCCACTATGAAAAATCTACTTTCCCTCGCTGCCCTGCTTGGTATCTCTTTGATATCGGCCTCCGCCCAGACTTCCCGAGTTCGCGTCGTTCACGCGAGCGCAGATGCTCCTGCTGTCGACATTCTTGTCGATGGAGGCGTAGCATTTCAGGGCCTTCGTTTCCGTGACTACACCAACTACACTCCGGTTCCATCCGGGATGCGTATGCTCGCAATCAATGTCGCTGGCACCACCACCACGGCTTTGCGACTCCCCTTCACGTTGATGAACGGCGTCGACTATACCTTTTACGCATTTGGCAAATTAAGCAACTCCACGTTGACCATAATCGGCACTGGAGACGATCTTGCAGCCCCCGCAATGGATTCGACCAAGGTCCGCATCGTCCACGGTGCTTCCACCGCCCCCACGGTTGATATTTTCGTTACGGCTCCTTTTGCGGCTCTGCCCAACATGCCTTTATTGATGGGAGTGCCCTACACCATAGCTTCTGGATATCTCACAGTTCCAGCAGGCGACTATCAAGCACGTGTCACACCAACTGGCACCAAGACGATTGCGATCGATTCACGTCGCCTACAGCTGACTGGCGGTACAGTACGCACTGTTGTTGCTATTGACGGAGCCGATGGCAAATCTTTCGAACTTCTCCTGCTCAACGACGTGAACTAGTTTCCACTTCGAACTCAAAGTAGCCCTCGTTCTTTTCAAAGCCCTCTTTGGTTCCGTTGACCGTGAAATAAACCTTTCCCAAGCGCCGCTGCTGGACTAATGATCCAGCAGC
>JBKJUN010000358.1:0-5147 GCA_046590555.1 Bryobacter sp.
GTCCAACCGCGCTTCCGAGCGCTGTCTGGATCAATCCTCCTCAGGAGATCACACAACCGCTGAAAGAAACTCTTTAATTAAATCCCTGTACTGTCTCATTGATGTTGACAACTTCCGGGCTTCAAATCCGTTTCTTTCTGCCATGGATCGCGCCTCTTCCTCAGAGAATGAGACGCCATGCCAAGTATCAAATGCACCGCTCTTACCTGCTATCCCTTGAACTTGGAATTTAAACAATGCACCTGGTCGCAGTAGGGCGTGAACCTCTCTCACATAGCTTTCGATCACTTGGCGACTCGGAATA
Source organism: Bryobacter sp. (assembly GCA_046590555.1). Lineage (GTDB taxonomy): Bacteria > Acidobacteriota > Terriglobia > Bryobacterales > Bryobacteraceae > Bryobacter. Next base: position 305 of record JBKJUN010000358.1, read on the forward strand.
TGTTGAAACACAATGCTGGAGTAGGCGAAATCGAATTCCAGGCGCGGCACTACATCAAGGTCCCGTCCGTTATTCTGGTACAGGTGAACATTTGGTTTATCGATTAAGGCCTCGCGCGCCCTCAAAATCATTTCCCCGCTTACGTCCACAGCATGCACTTCTCGGAATAAGTCGGCCAAGGCACGTGTAATTCGACCAACACCACATCCAATTTCAAGCACGCGCATTGCGCGAGGGTCCTTACCCTGGCAAACGTTTTCCAGATCGGCGACAACTTCTTCGGCTACGGCTTTTTCTCCTGAATAGAAGAAATCCTCATTCGACCAGTCTTTCCGTTGTGTTGCGATGTAGAAGTGAGCGTTTTCTCGGGCACGCAAGTCCCAATCCCTAGCCATTTTTTTAATTAGCTTGGCGCTCTTGCGCTCTTCTAGGATCTTCGCAAGTCGTGTAATCAAAATGCTTCTTACCTCTAAGCTTTAGACGCCAGGGTCGTGATTTGTTCAATCGTAGGGAAGCCCACTCTACTCCGCCTTCTTAGCCGTAAACTCCGTAACCCAGTCAATAAAGCTCTTGTACCAAAGCAAGCTATTCGCCGGCTTCAAAATCCAGTGCCCCTCATCCGGAAACAGCACCATCTTCGAAGGCACCTTCTGCATCTGCAAGCCGGTAAATAACTGCATCCCCTGACCCACTGGAACCCGGTAATCCAACTCCCCATGCAAAACCAGCGTCGGCGTCTTGAAATCCTTCGTAAAATAGCTAGGGCTCCACTTCGCGTAAGTCTCCGGCTGATCCCATGGCATCCCCTTAAACTCCCAGTTCACAAACCATAACTCCTCTGTTTCCCCCGCCATAGATCGTAAATCATAAACCCCTGCATGACTCACAAAAGCCTTAAACCGGTTTGTATGCCCCAGCATCCAATTCACCATATATCCACCAAAACTCCCCCCAGCCGCCGCAAAACGCTCCTTGTCCGCCCACGGCTCACCCTCAACCTTATCCACCACCGCCATAATGTCGTCATACACCTTTCCGCCCCAATCATCGCTCACCTCATCTGTGAACTTTTGCCCATAACCTGTTGACCCGCGAGGATTTGGCATCACAACCACAAACCCCGCATTGGCAAACACCTGCGGATTCCACCGGTAGCTCCAGCCATGTCCCCAGGCCCCCTGCGGCCCGCCATGAATCAGAAACAAAACCGGATATTTCTTCTTGCCATCAAACCCGGCCGGCTTCAAAATAAAGCTCGACACCTTGGCCTTCTCGGCCCCATCCACAACCATCTCCTCCGGCGTAGGAATCTCATACTGAGCCAGCAGCGCATCGTTCAATTTCGTCAGCGGCACCGGCTTTGCCCGCGAAGTCGTCTTGAACAACTCCATCGGCTGCGACGCCGAATGCTCCCCATAAACCATCACTTTCCCATCCGGCGAAAACTGCACATCATCAATATGCGAAGCCCCGCTAACAACAGTCTGCGATCCTCCACCGGTCACCGGAGTCATTTGCAGCGTCTGCCGCCCGCGATCCTCGATCGTATAGAAAATCCGCTTGGAATCCCCAGACCACGTCATCGACTGCACCGCCCGGTCCAGCCCCTCGGTCAATATCGTAGCCGTCCCCGTGGCCCGTTCCATCAACACCAGCCTCCACTTATCAGACTCAAAACCAGCCTTGGCCTGCGCACGATAAGCCAAAAACTTCCCATCCGGCGAGTACACAGGCGACGCATCAGCCGCCGCATTCACCGTAATCTTCTTCGCCTCACCTCCACCCATTGGCACCACATACAGATCGCTATTTGTCGACAGCGCCGGATTCTCATCCGTATTCACGACATAACAAAGCTCGCCCCCATCCGGCGAAATCGCATAATCATCCGGCCCACCCAGCGAGAACGGCGGCACATCAAACGGTCCCGGGGTCAAATCCTTAACTTTGCCCCCATCCATCCCCACCACAAACAAATGGTTCCGACGCTTCCCTTGATATTCAGTCCAATGCCGGTAAAGCAACCCGGTGTAAACACGAGCCTTCGATTTTGAAGCCGCTTCTTCCTCCATCCGCTTCTTGTTGCAAGCCTCATCGGCGCAATCCGGATACACGCTGCTCTGGAAAACGATATTCTTCCCGTCCGGGCTAACCAGAATCCCACCCGCCTCGGTAGCAATCGTAGTAATCTGCTTCGCACCTGTGCCATCCGGCTTCATCCCCCAAACTTGCCCGCTCCCGCCACGATTCGACACCCACACAATGCGCTTGGAATCCGGTGTCCAACGAGGCCGTTCATTCACCGTTCCCTCGGTCGTGATCTGCTTCGGCTCCCCACCCTCAAGCGCCACCGTATAGATATGCCGCGTCGACGAGTTCTTCTCCAGATCAAACTTGCGAACCACAAACGCCACTGTCTTCCCGTCTGGAGAAAGCGCAGGCTCACCAATCCTCTGGATCTTCCAGATCGCCTCGGCGTCCAGCATCTTCTTCTGGGCAAACAAACACGGGCTCACCGCCAATAACGACAAAGCAAAAATGAAACGCATCAACCCCATTCTAGCCCCCCTTCAGCTCATGCTAAAATCGATGTTTACGCAATGATACGGGCATATCGCGGCATCGTGCCGAAGATCGCCTCGTCCTGCTACATCGACCCCAGCGCACAAGTCATCGGCAACGTGTGTATCGGCGAACGCTCAAGCGTCTGGCCGCTGGTCACGATTCGGGGCGATGTGCATCACATCACAATCGGAGAAGAATCCAACGTCCAGGACAACAGTGTCCTGCACGTTGAAGGTCCCGATTTTCCTCTAATTATTGGCAACCGCGTTACCGTCGGCCACCAGTGTTGCCTTCACGGCTGCACCATCGAAGACGACGCTCTAATTGGCATAGGTGCCATCGTTCTCAACGGAGCCAAGATCGGCCAAGGTGCCATAGTCGCCGCCGGAACGCTAGTTCCCGAAGGCATGGAGATCCCCGCAAAGATGCTGGCCATGGGGGTGCCCGCTAAAATCCGCCGCCCCGTCACACCCGAAGAATCAGAACGCTTTCGCGTCAACGCGCAGCACTACGTAAAGGCGCGCGCCATCTACCGTGAGGAACCCGCATGATCAAAGCCGTTAAAGGCACCCGCGACATCCTCCCGCCGTCCATCTCGGTCTGGAACCACGTCGAACGCATCTCCCGCGAACTTTTTAACACCTACAACTATCAGGAAATCCGCACCCCCATCTTTGAAGAAACCGCTCTCTTCTCGCGAGGCGTCGGCGAAGAAACCGACATCGTCACCAAAGAGATGTACACCTTCAAAGACCGCGACGATTCCAGCCTCACCCTCCGCCCGGAGAACACGGCCAGCGTCATCCGCGCCTACATCGAACATCGCCTCGATCAAATCCCCGGTCTCCAAAAGCTCTTCTACATCGGCCCCATGTTCCGCCGCGAGCGTCCCCAAAAAGGCCGCTACCGCCAGTTCTCGCAAATCGGTGCCGAAGTCATCGGTAGCGAATCCCCGGCCGTCGACGCAGAAGTGATCGAGATGGTTTGCCACCTCCTCGACGCCTGCGGTGTCACCGGCTACAAGCTCATGCTCAACAGCGTCGGCACGCCTCAATCGCGTCCGGCCTTCGTCGAAGCCATCCGCCAGCAACTGACTCCGGTAGTCGATCAGCTCAGCCCAGACTCGCAGCGCCGCTTTGAAACCAACGCCCTGCGCATCCTTGACTCGAAGGCCCCCGAAGACCAGTCGTATATCGACGCATTGCCTTCCATTCACGACTATCTCGACGAAGACTCCAAGACCCACTTCGCCCGCGTGCGCGAATATCTCGAAGATCGCGGCATTCGCTACACCATCAACCCGCGCATGGTCCGCGGTCTCGACTACTACACCCGCACAACTTTCGAGATTATCCACGAAGGTGCCCTCGGTTCTCAGAATTCTGTCCTCGGTGGTGGCCGCTACGACGGCCTCGCTGAAAGTTTGGGCAGCCGCGTTGCCGCACCCGGCATCGGCTTCTCCATCGGTGAAGACCGTCTCGTCATGACGGTCGAAGAAGCCCATCCCGGCAAGTACACCCACACTCTAGATCTCTTCATCGCCCCCATGGATGAACCCAGCTTCCGCCACTCCAGCCTCATCGCGCGGGACCTCCGCAACGATGGCCTTGTAGTAGAACTCGCCGCCGCCGGCAAGCTCAAGCGCTCCATGGAACTGGCGAGCAAACTCAACGCCCGCTACGCCCTGCTCGTTGGTGAACAAGAAGTCGCCAACCGTCAATACAGCCTGAAAAACATGGCCACTGGAGAACAAATCTCCGTTCCCAAGGAAGACCTGAAGAAACATATATGTCAGACGCTATAAAGCTCGATTTTCTCGGTGACCTCAAGCGCACCCACGATTGCGGCACCATCCGCCTCGCCAACGTTGGCGAGCGTGTCCTCCTCATGGGTTGGGTCCACCGCCGCCGCGATCTCGGCGCACTCATCTTCATCCACCTGCGAGACCGCGCCGGCGTCACCCAGTGCGTCTTCCGTATTGAAGAAAACTCCGCCGTCCACGCCCGTGCCGAAGAGCTCCGCCCCGAGTACGTAGTAGCCATAGAAGGCATCATCGAGAACCGCAGCGCCGATACGATCAACCCAAGCATCCCCACCGGCGAAGTGGAAGTAGTCGTCGACAAGCTCTGGATCCTCAACGAGTCCAAGCCCGCCCCCTTCCCGATGGAAGAAGAAGGCAACATCAGCGAAGAAGCCCGTCTCAAGTACCGCTTCGTCGATCTGCGCCGCCCCCGCATGCAGCACAACATCATGTTGCGCTCCAAGGTCGCCCTCGAAG
>JBKJUN010000586.1:0-6891 GCA_046590555.1 Bryobacter sp.
CTATTGGCGTAGAAAGCATAGTTGGGTCGGGGAGCGTATTCTGGTTCGAGCTAAACTCAGCCGCCGACCCGCACCTTGCGGTGGATGACACCCGATTTGCAGAGATTGCCCAGGACAAAGTCGAACACGGCGTACTACTGCGAACGCTGCTCTATGTGGAGGACAATCCGGCTAACCTGAAACTCGTGGAGCGGCTGATCGCACGGCGTCCAGATCTGCGCCTTCTGAGCGCCAGTGACGCAGATCTGGGCATCCACCTCGCTCGCGCAAACCATCCCGACGTCATCCTGATGGATATAAATTTACCGGGCATCAGCGGCATTGATGCCCTGAAAATCCTGCGCGAAGACCAGTCAACTATGCACATTCCAATTGTGGCAATCAGCGCCAATGCAATGCCTGAAGATATCGAAAGGGGCCTGAGCGCTGGATTCTTCCGGTATGTCACCAAGCCAATCAGAGTCAATGAGTTGCTGAGTACTCTCGATCTGGCTTTGGAGTTTGCGGCGCTGCAACTACCCGCCTCGGTCACGATTGGCCCCGAACAAGCAAAAACAAGGCCCCTGAAGACTACAACCAGCGAGATAGAGGGTGCCAAGCGGCAGCCCCGTTCGCCCGCTAAAAAGGGGACTACAATCCCTACGGCAAATGAGGCACATGAGGCGCAGAAGAGCGGCAAAAAGTAAGGACGCCTAAGTCCGGTCATCGTAACGGAGTGAGACAGCTCCAGCATGTACTACGCCTTCCCCTCCGGCCAACGCAACTGCCACTAGCTAACGCACGCGATTAGCATCAGCAAGCTCGCAAGAGACCTGCATCTCGCGCCAAATCGCATCCACGCCATTGTTCACGGCAACCGCACCGCCGACCCCATGCTATTGGCGATGACATAGTCAGGACCGTTCATAAGCTCGAAGCTGCATAGTCCCGGCCAAGCAACCCAACCCCCAACCACGCCCCCACAATCGAACTCACCCCATCCCCATCAGCGGCACCGGGAAAGCCCCAACCATCGGCGCCAAAGTCACCACCACAAAATAGCCAAAGAGCCCAACTGCCCCCGCCCGCACCGCCATATCCTTCGACCGCAAGAACCCCAAAGGAGCCCCAGTCGCAACCAAAAGAAAACCCACCCCAGCCAGCCCAAGCACCGGCGACACCCCAAACGCTAAACCCACAATTCCCTCCACATCTGCAACCGGCAACAGCGGATCCGGTCGCCCCAAGGCCACAACTACTGACAACAATGGCAAGACTGCTGCGAGAACTCGCTCGGTCCAGGACAACTCAAGCACCAGCACCATCAACCCCACCGCCACCGCCAGCCCAGCCGCTTGAGAGGCATCCGGCTGCATTGCCAGCAACACACCAAGCACCGGCGCAATCCCCCACAACCCGCGCGCCACCGCAAGGCCAACATCGGCAATCCCGCTATCGCTAGCGGCAGCGTCAACTCAGCCGAGTTAAAACGCAGCGGCCCAAGTAGAACCCAACGATGTACCCCCTCAAGCCCACCAGAAAAGAAACTCCCCGTCACGCACAACAATGCTGGCAGAACAAAAAGTGTCGCAGGCCACCGCTTCGGCAACCGCGAGAGCCCCGCAGCAAGCAAAGCCCCAATCGCCCAGGCCACACAATTCCGAACCAGTTTTCCACCGGCCACATGCGCCACCTGTGCCGCAACAACTCCAACAAGAACGGCCCCCAAAGAGCCAACCCAAAAGATGCGAAACCCACTCATGGATTCCATAGAACCACGAAGCCAGCGAAACTGTCAGCCTGTTACCCTCAACCTATGCAAGTCCGAATCGCCTTGGTTGGAGATTACGATCCCAAGGTCATTGCGCATCAGGCGATCCCGCTCGCGCTGCAACTCGCCGCTCAGCAGCAATTGAGCTTCGACTGGAAACACACCCTCTCACTGGGCTCTCTCGACGGCTACCACGGCGTTTGGTGCGTCCCCGCCTCCCCTTACGCAAGCGAAGCGGCAGCCCTCGAGGCGATCCGCTGGGCGCGAGAATCCAAAGTCCCCTTCCTCGGCACCTGCGGCGGCTTCCAACACGCGGTCCTCGAATTCGCCCGCAACGTGCTCGGCCTCGCCGCCGCAGACCATGCAGAGACAGCAACCACAGAGGATTGCCTAGCCATTTCACGCTTGTCCTGTTCGCTAGTTGAAGTGGAAGAGCCCGTCATCGCAGCCCCCGGCTCCCGCCTGGCAGACCTCTACGGCATCGGCGAAACCCACTTCGGCTACCACTGCAATTTCGGCTTCAACCCGAAATTTGAAACCGCCTTCGAAGCCGCCGGCCTGCGCGTCGCCGCCAGAGACAATTCGGGAGAAGTGCGAGCGATGGAACTAGCCGCACACCCCTTTTTCATCGGCACCCTCTTCCAACCGGAACGCCTCGCCCTGCAGAACAAAAACTCACCCCTCGTCGACGCCTTCGTTCAAGCCGCCACCACTTTCCGTGATATCCAAACCTGACGCGAAACAGGCTCAAGGCCTATCGCAGCGCCGCATCCAGCCTATCCATGGCCCTTAGTATTCTCAAGTGCCCTTGTAACGCCTGCTTCAGAAGCGGGTCCCTGTATGGTGCTGCCCATACACAACCGGACTTATCGTCGGCAAACTGGACGATGAGAGTAAGGCTCACCCGTGCTGGGCCAACTTCCATAATGCGCGTGATCCCAGGTCAACTTTGTGCGACCGGTGGCATCGCATAGTCTTTATCCTTTGTTGTAGCGTAAGCTTCCAATGCCCACCATTCTCTCCTGCCAGACGATTTCGATATCGCAGAAGAATTTGAATTCAATTGCACGCCGAGGTTGCGGCGCGAAGTGCGCCAGGTAATCTTTGAGCACTTCGATCAGTTAGTGGCCTCATGGCGAGATCATTTTGGAGGAGATCGTGCAAACTAAGACAAAACCAATTCTGGCAACGGCGGTCAAGCCCACACTCCAACAACTCATCATTGTTACGGTAGGCGGTTCCGTAGCGATTCCATGGGAAAAGTGTTCCGAACGAATGGCCCGCGCATCCCACGTAGAACGGAACCATGCGGTGCTTTCTCTTTCCGGCTACGGCATACACTGGCCTTTGATCGATGAGGATCTCGCCGTCGGCCCCTTGCTTCGGATTGTTGATTGATTCTGGAAACTTTACTTTCCCGTGGTTAGGGCGGACACTCCTTTGAACAGCTCAATTTTCGTTGGCACCGCGCACATCGGTATCGGCTCCGTACTGCGTGCAAAGTTCGTCTCAAGCCTTCGCTATTTCCTCCACTGATTCTGAGGGAATCTTCGCCCCCCCCAAATCAGATCCCGTGCACGCCGGCCGAGTTCCCGAAGTCCTGCAACATAGTCGCTAATCATTTCTGCTAGGGCAATGCGTAATGGTTGGGTCGGTCCGGCGGCCTCGATTACAATAGGCGGTGCCCTCAGTTGCCATGCCACTAGAACAGATCGAAATCAATGCTCTACGCCGCAAGGTGGCGTGGCGAATCCTGCCGATCACGATCCTGTTGTATCTGGTTGCCTATCTCGATCGCGCCAATGTTGGATTCGCCAAGCTTCGAATGGCGAGCGACCTGCATTTTTCCGAGCAGGTCTTCGGACTCGGCATAGGGATCTTTTTCATCGGCTATCTGTTGCTCGAGATCCCGGGCGCCATTCTCGTCGAACGTTGGAGTGCCCGTAAGTGGTTCGCCCGCATCCTGATCACTTGGGGTTTCCTGTCGGCCGGCACGGCCTTTGTCCAGACGCCAACAGAATTCAATCTGGTGCGCTTTTTTCTCGGTGTTGCCGAAGCAGGCTTTTTCCCCGGCATCATCGTTTACTTTACGCATTGGTTTGTGGCCGGAGACCGGGCTCGTGCCATGTCTGCTTTCGTTGTCGCCATTCCTGTAAGCCTGGCTCTTGGTGCGCCACTGTCGGCGCTCCTTCTCGATGTGAATTGGCTCGGCTTGAAGGGCTGGCAGTGGCTCTTTATCCTTGAAGGGCTTCCGGCGGTTGTGCTGGGCATCGTTACTCTATTTGTCTTCACAGATCGGCCTCGCCACGCCAAATGGCTGACGCCACGCGAACGAGATTATTTGGAAGCTACCCTTGCAGAGGAGGCAGCCGCCAAGGACGCCGTCAAAAAGATAACCATTGGACAAGTGCTGCGTTTGCGCAATGTCTGGTACTTGGCTTTGGGCATTTTTGTTACCAACACAGGCGGCTATGCGCTAGGCTTCTGGCTGCCAACTACAGTAAAAAGCCTGTCCGGCGGTTCCGACCGCGCCGCGCTTTTCTTCAGTGGCCTCTTTTATCTACTCGGAATCATTGGTGTCTTGTATGCCGGATATTCTTCAGACAAGACGGGCGACCGCAAGTGGCACTGCGTCGCGGGACAAGCCTTGACGGGGGTTTTTCTTGCAGCAAGCGCGATACCAGGGCAGCCCTTCTGGCTAGTGATGATATGGCTCTGCCTGACCGGGGTAGTTGTCTATTCCTGGCCCGCTCCCTTCTGGTCTTTGCCCACACTCACACTAACGGCATCGACGGCAGCCACCGCCATTGGGTTGATCAACATATTCGCCAATATCGCAGGCTATCTGGGCAACTACATCTTTGGTTGGATCAAACAGAACGGGGCCACCGATAGCACCGCATTGTTCTTTTTGGCCTGTTGCTATCTCCTTGGTGCTTTCATCATTTCCCGCGTCGAGACGGAACCCTTATAGAATGTCATCCACACACATGCCAGCGAACCTCTTCGATCTGAATCGCAAAGTTGCCATAGTTTCCGGTGCGGCGCAAGGAATGGGCCGCGCCATCGCACTGGCGTTGGCCGATGCCGGAGCTGATCTCATTGTTGTCGATCGAAACGAAGCAGGCGCCCACAAGACCGCCGCGGAGATTCATCAACGAAATCGCCGGGCTCTGGTGCAGACCACCGACGTATCGGATCCCGGTCAAGTGAGGGCTCTGTTTGGAACCCTCGACAAAGAATTTGGCCGGATCGATTTTCTCGCTAACGTAGCAGGCGAATCTATCATGGCTGCACCCGAAGAAATCACGCTCGAAGAGGTCGAGCAGGTCTGGCGAAACCTCGTGCTCGGCCGATTCTGTGCCTGTCAGGAGGCCGGCCGCCGCATGCTCGCCGCCGGCGTTGGCAGCATCCTCAACATCGGTTCGATCGCGAGCTTGACGGCTCTGGGCCGTGGGCACATTGCTTACTCGATGGCAATGGGGGCGGTGGTTCAGATGACCAGAGAACTCTCTACGGAGTGGTCCTCGGGCGGTGTGCGCGTCAATGCAGTTCTTCCCGCACAGGTCATGAATCCAGGACTTGAAAAACGGATCGAGGAATTCGCCCCGCTCAAAGACAAATTCCTGAACGGAATCCCGGCCGGTCGCTTCGGACGGCCCGACGATATTTGTGGCTTAGCGGTTCTTCTTGCTTCCGACGCGTCCAGTTGGATTACAGGGGCCATTATTCCCATGGACGGCGGCAACCTCGCTATGAATGCGGGCGGCTCGCCGAGGAGACCAAAATCGTGAACCTTTATCGAACCATGCAGTTGATTCGCACCGCTGAAGAACAACTTGCCCGCTGCCACGCCCGCGGGCTGGTACACGGTGCCTGTCACACCTACGTCGGCCAGGAAGCCATTGCGGCCGGGGTCTGCGACCAGCTCAATGTTGACGATGCGATCTTCTCGACACATCGCGGTCACGGCCACGCCCTGGCCAAGGGTATGCCACCGGGCGAACTCTTTGCCGAGCTCTTTGGCCGGGAAACTGGCTGCTCGCGCGGTCGGGGCGGCTCGATGCATCTCTTTTCGCCCGAGATCGGCATGATGGGCACCAGCGGAATTGTTGGCCCATCCATTCTTCAGGCTGCAGGTGCCGGCTACAGTTTTGCCCTTCGCAGGACGCAGCAAGTGGCGGTCGCATTTTTTGGGGATGGGGCAGCCAACAACGGTGCCTTTCATGAAGGCCTCAACATGGCCGCAATCTGGAAGCTTCCCGTGCTTTTCGTCTGTGAGAACAACCAGTTTGCCACCGAAATTCCGTTCTCTTACGCGGCTGGTAATCCCGATGTAGCCTCTCGCGCTGCCGCGTATGCCATGCCAGGAGTGCAGCTCGATGGCAATGATGTTCTCGCCATCAGCGCTGCGGCTCAAGTTGCTGTCAACCGAGCCCGAGCCGGTCAAGGCCCGACCTTGCTCGAATGCAAGACCTACCGCACTCGCCCCCACTCTGAAGGAATGGGCGACTACACGTATCGCACGCGCGAAGACGTCGCCGCCTGGCGCGAGCGCTGCCCGATCAAACGCTATCGCCAGCTTCTGCTCGACAACGGAGAGGCGACGGAAGCACAATTGGACGCAATTGACGCTGAGATCCAAACCCTGATCAACAATGTCAGCCTCTCGGCTGAGAATGCTCCCTGGCCGAAGGCTGAGAATGCCACGACCCACGTCTATGCTTCAACCCGCAAAGTTCCCACGCCTGTAAACCAGGGCGATCGTCAGATTTCTTTTGCTGCCGCGACGCTCGAAGCCCTCGACCGCGAAATGGCCCTCAATCCGAATATCTTTGTTTTCGGCGAAGGCATTGGCATTCGCGGCGGCAACTTTGGCACTACTGCCGGCCTCTTTGCCAAATATGGTGCAGAGCGGCTTCGCGATACTCCGATTGCAGAAAGGGGTTTCGTTGGCATGGCCTGCGGCGCGGCCATGACGGGCGCGCGTCCCATCGTCGATTTCATGTTCATTGACTTCATCAACGACGCCTTCGGCGAGATCGTGAATCAGATTGCAAAGATGCAGTACATGAGTTCCGGGCGTCTGAAAATGCCCGTTCTCTTGCGCGGCTGCATCGGCATTGGACACGCGGCCGCCA
>JBKJUN010000554.1:0-2357 GCA_046590555.1 Bryobacter sp.
CCAAAGATGTCGTCCACGTCAGGCTTTTCCATGCGCTCGAGAAATTGTCGCGCGTAAGCAGATAGGCTCTCGACATAACGGCGCTGACCTTCAGCGTAGACGGTGTCAAAAACCAGCGATGATTTGCCGGATCCAGAAACACCTGTAACTACAGTCAGCACGTTGTGAGGGACGTTGAGGGATATATCCTTGAGGTTGTGAACACGGGCACCAAGGATCTCAATCGAATTGGAATCCATCCGCGTTTTCGCTTTTTCTTTCCTGATTTTTTGAGTATACCAACGCGATGACCCTAGCCCGACGTTTGCATGACTGGTTTGAAAAAAACAAGCGAGATTTGCCCTGGAGGCGAACGAAAGACCCGTATGCGATCTGGTTGTCGGAGATCATGCTGCAGCAGACGCGGGTGACGGCAGTGATTCCGTATTATGAGCGATTTCTTGAGCGTTTCCCGCATTATGAGGCATTGGCTGCGGCTAGCGAATCGGAATTGCTGGCAATGTGGAGCGGGTTGGGCTACTACTCGAGGGCGCGAAATTTGCAGAAAGCTGCACGAATGATGGTGGAGATGGGGGACTTTCCAAAGACCTATGAGGAGATCCATGAATTGCCGGGTGTAGGGGACTATACAGCCGCTGCTGTGGCGAGTATTGCTTTTGGTTTGCCGAGGGTTGGACTCGATGGGAATATCATCCGGGTAATCGCCCGATGGACGGCAGAATCAGGGGACGTAAAAACATTTACAATTCGTGCACGATTGCAGCAAGTTGCACAGAATCAAATAGATACAAAGGATCCGGGGATCTATAAGCAGGCTTTGATGGAATTGGGCGCCACTATCTGCTTGCCAAAGGCACCCAAATGCCTTTACTGTCCAATAAATGAAGATTGTGGAGCGAGGCTGCAGGGGCTTCAGCACACCATACCAATTCAGATAGAAAAAGCGACTCGAATCTCGGAAGAGAGAACGGTTTTGTGGATTTGCAAGGAACAGCAAGTATTGCTGTGGCAGCGACCGCTGGACAGTAAAAGGCTGGCGGGGTTTTGGGAACTGCCAGAACCCGAAAGGTTAGCCTCAGCGATAATAATGGAAAATCTGGGTGAATTCTCTCATTCCATCGTTAATCATATTTATCGAATTATTCTAAGAGAGGCGAAACTGCAGGGAGGCACGGGGGATCTTTGTCAATGGGTTCGACTGGACCAATTGAAGGACCTGCCGATAAGCACCGTGCTTCGCAAATGTTTAAGACTATTAAAACTGGATCCGCGACGAGAGCGGATTGAAGGGGTTAGTTGAATTTATGAATCGTAACAAGTGGATATTGACCGGGAAATTTGCGGCCGTCTTGAGCGTGCCTGTGATGCTGTGGGCGCATAGCTTTGGCGCACCACAAAGAAGTTCAGGGGCACCTGGGGATCAAACGTGCATCCAGGGTAGCTGCCACATTGGGACGCGAACGAACGACTCGCCCAACCTTGAGATTTTGTGGGAGGGTGGTTCCAACTACCAACCTGGGGTAAAGCAGAAGTTTACCGTCAGAATTACGGACATGGCGCGACGGTATGGCTTTCAGGCTTCAGCCCGCCTGGAAAGCAGTACGATCAGCGGTCAGGCGGGGAGATTCCAACCCCTCAGCGCAGCAACCTACGTGATTTGCGACAACGGTCAAGACAGGCCGGCAATTGGATGTCCGGCAACTGCACCAGTGGAATTCATCACGCACAGCGCGGCTTCCATCAGTAATACTTTTGAATTCGAATGGACCCCTCCGGCAAGCCAAGCAGCTGGTGCAGTGATGATCTATGTTGCGGCCAACGCAAGCAATGGGCCTGCGCCGGGCGGAGCAAAAGTGCATTTGAAGAGCATTCGCCTGCAGCCGGGTGCCGGTGGCGGCGGAGTGAGACCAACGATCAGCCAGGGAGGGATAGTTCAAGCTAGTGCTTTTGGCGGAGGGAGCACAATTAGTGCCGGATCATGGATCGAAATTTTTGGTCAGGACTTGGGAAACCTTCCGCCGAACGAAGCGTTTGCCGAATGGAGCAACTCATTTAACAATGGTGTCGCCCCGACGAATCTGGCAAACACAAGAGTGACTGTAGATGGGAAGCCAGCCTTCATCGCTTTTGTGAATAAGAACCAGGTCAACGTTCAGGTTCCTGATGGTATTGCCACAGGTTCGCCTGTAGAGGTGAAAGTGATCACCTCGGCAGGGGAAAGTGCACCGCTGGTTGTGACGAGCCGACTCCGTTCTCCAGGAATTCTTGCACCACCGGCTTTCAGGAATGCTTCTGCAAGACAATATGTTGTCGCAGAATTTCCAGATAGCACAGCAAATATTCGTGTGTTTGCTGTG
>JBKJUN010000671.1:0-2258 GCA_046590555.1 Bryobacter sp.
CGTCCAACCCAGCCGCCGCCCTGCCGACGGCCGCTACGGCGAAAACCCCAACCGTCTTTACAAACACTCTCAGTTGCAGGTTATCCTCAAGCCCACCCCCGAAGACGTCATCGAACAATACCTGGGCTCGCTTGAAGCCATCGGCATTGACCTTACAAAACACGACATCAAGTTTGAAGAAGACAATTGGGAATCCCCAACTTTGGGTGCCTGGGGCATCGGCTGGCAGGTGATGCTTGACGGCATGGAGATCACCCAGTTCACTTACTTCCAGCAGTGCGGCGGCGTCGATCTCGATCTCGTCCCGGCCGAGATCACCTACGGCCTAGAACGCCTCTGCGCCTTCCTCCAGGACAAAGAAAGCGTCTATGACATCCAGTGGACCGAAGCCTTCAATTACGGCCAAGTCCGCCTCAAAGAAGAACAACAATTCAGTGTCTACAACTTTGAAATGGCCGACGTCCCAACCCTCTGGAAGCTCTTCGAGCTCCACGAAGGCGAGTGCCAGCGCCTCATCGACCTCTACAAGAGCCTCGAAACAGGCAAAGAACGCTTCCCCGTCCTCCCCACCTACGACCAGGTCTTGAAGTGCTCAAATCTCTTCAACCTCCTCGATGCCCGCGGCGCAATCAGCGTCACCGAGCGCGTCGGCGTCATCGGACGCGTCCGTAAGCTCGCCGTCGGAGTCGCTGGCCTCTGGGTAGACCAGCAATTCACACCGCGTGAGGTGGCAGCATAATGGCAACCAAAGACTTGCTCCTCGAAATCGGCGTTGAAGAAATTCCCGATTGGATGATCGCCGATGGCCTCGCTCATCTCACTGCCAAGCTCACCGAAGTGGTAGCCCAACTCGGCGGCAAAGTTACACTATCGGACGCAACCCCGCGCCGCCTGGTAGTCCAGCTTGCAGGCCTGGCCGAACGCGAAGCAGACCGTCAAGAACTCATCAGCGGCCCGCCCAAGCAAGCCAATCCGCAAGCCGTCGAAGGCTTCGCCAAGAAAAATGGCGTCACCTCCTCAGACCTTGAACTCATCGAGACAGCCAAAGGCACTTACTACAGCTTCCGTAAACAGGTCGCCGGTAAAACCGCAACTGAGATCCTGGCGAGCGGCCTGCCCGGCTTGATCCTTGGCATCCCCTGGCCCAAGACCATGCTCTGGCCCGGCAAAGGTGGCGCACGCTTTATCCGCCCCATCCGCTGGCTTCTCTGCCTTCTCGGCGAAGACGTCGTCCCCTTCACAATCAACGGTATTGCCTCTGGCAACCAAACCGCCGGCCACCGCCAGCTCGGGGGCCACCGTATCCCCGTCACAATTGCAAACTTCGAAGACACCTTGCGAGAGAACTTCGTCATCCTGCGTGCAGCCGAGCGCCGCGCAAAGATCGTTGACAACCTGCCCGCAGGCGTCAAAACCGACGCAGCCCTGCTCGAAACCCTCACCTACATCACCGAATATCCAACCCCGATCATTGGCGAATTCGCTGAAGATTACCTCAACCTCCCCGAAGAGGTCCTGGTAACAGTGATGCGCTTCCACCAGAAGTACTTCAGCGTTAACGACGTCTCAGGCAAACTGGCAGCAAAATTTGTCGCGGTAATGAACACGGCCGGCGACGAGGACGGGCTCGTCAAGCACGGCAACGAGCGCGTCCTGCGCGCCCGCTTCAACGACGCCCGTTTCTTTTACAACGTCGATCAGCAAAAGCCCCTCTCGGCCCGCGTTGAAGACTTGAAAGTAGTCACCTTCCAGAAGGAACTCGGCAGCTACCACGCCAAGACCGAGCGCGTAATGCAACTCGTCACCGAACTCGGCGGCGACGCAAGCGCCCTCCGTGCCGCGCACCTTGCCAAAGCCGATCTCACCTGCGAAATGGTGAAAGAATTCACCGAGCTACAAGGCATCGTCGGCGGCCTCTACGCCAAGGCGCAGGGCGAACCCGAAGCCGTAGCCACTGCCATCTACGACCAATACAAGCCGGTCAGCATGGAAGACACGATTCCACGCACCCGCTCGGGGCAAATCATGAGCCTCGCCGACAAGGCAGACACGCTGCGTGGCTGCTTCCGCATCGGCCTCATCCCCACCGGCTCTAAAGACCCCTTCGCCCTGCGGCGCGCCGCTCAGGGCGTAATCAAAATCCTTGCCGAAGGCGAGCTCAGCATTGGTCTCAAACAATTGGCTGGCGGGGTCGACAAGCTTGAAGACTTCCTCATCGAGCGCGTCAAGTATTATTGCGGCGACATCCGCGGCTACGC
>JBKJUN010000631.1:0-3150 GCA_046590555.1 Bryobacter sp.
CAAAAGCCGAACCGGCGAACTCGTCACTTCGGTGAAGCCCGTACACCGTCGCGTCCCACCGCTGTTTTCCAATCTCCTCCCAGAGGGCCATCTCCGCACTTACCTTGCCGAGCGCGCCGGCGTCAATCCCGAGCGCGAGTTCTTTCTACTTGCTGCCCTTGGCGCGGACCTCACCGGAGCCATCACCGTCACACCCCAGCTTTCCACCCCGAGCCGGCCCATCGAACCCCAATTCGAAGCCAACGCCGCCGACCCCAGTCACCGACCTAGCCTAAACGCTCTGCGCTTTTCACTGGCAGGGGTGCAGCTCAAGTTTTCAGCCATCCTCGAATCCTCAGGAGGACTCACGATCCCGGCGGGAGGCACCGGAGGCGCATGGATCGTCAAGCTTCCCTCGCAACGCTTCGAAGCTTTATCGGAAAACGAATACGTCATGCTGGAATTGGCCCGAGCCATCGGTATCGCGGTGCCGCGCACAGAACTCATTCCCGTCGGAGAGATTGCGGGCCTCCCCGCTGAAGCTGAGCGGCTCCCTGGCAGGGCATTGGCCGTTGAACGCTTCGACCGCGCTCCCAACGGGACACGCATTCACATGGAAGACTTCGCCCAGGTCTTTGGCATCTTCCCTGAGAACAAATACAAGCACGCCAGCTACGCCAGTATTGCGAGCGTCCTGCTAGCTGAAACCGGCGAGCCCGGTGTCAACGAATTTCTGAAGCGCATCGTCTTCTCGGTGCTGATCGGAAATGCCGCCATGCACCTCAAGAACTGGTCGTTGCTCTATCCCGACGCCCGCACCCCGGTACTGTCACCAGCCTACGACTTCGTCTCCACACTGCCATACATCCCTGATGACAAACTCGCCCTCAGCTTCGGCGGCTCAAAAGAGATGGGCGGCATCACCGCAAACCAACTCAGACATTTCGTCGATAAAGTGGGTCTGCCCTGGTTGCCTTCGAGCAGAATCGTGCAACACACTGTCGAGTCGACCGTCGCCGCGTGGCAATCGCTTAGCGCAAAGTCGATCCTGCCCAAGCCCATCCATATGGCTATCGACAAGCAAATACAGTCTGCTGCCTCAGCCACCGCTGAATTGAAAAAATAGGCCACAATCAGGTTGGCCCGGTCATCCCTAATGATGTTTGCCTCCGGAGGGGCCTCTTCCCATGGCAATCAGTTGGTCGGCAACCGCACAAGCAAGCCTATCCATAAAGACAATCGTCCCTAGGCTGTTTAGCAACTCTGCTTGATCCTGTTGGTCCAACACAACAGCCTGGTACTAAGCCGGAAATAATTCTGGCACTAACGCCATACGGCAATGCCGTATACTATGGGCAATGATCGCTGAAATCTTAGCCTCGCCCGCTAAGAGGCCCAAGTCACGGCGCTCATGAAGGAAGAAGAGCGATTGGCCATGGAATTCTATATCGCCTGCGCACCGGAATTTCATCCGCTAATTTCCGGTGCCGGTGGCTTCCGCAAGGCCCGCTGGGCTCGCAGCGGTCAGGGAAAGAGCGGCGGATACCGCGTAACTTATTTCTACATAGAGCCGCCCGGAAGGATTTACATGGTTTCGATTTTCGCCAAGTCGCGACAACAAAACCTCTCGGCGGCAGACCAAAACACACTCGCAAAGATCGCGGCGGCGATCAAGAAAGAAGTCAGATCAGGCCCATGAAAAACAAACAGCAAGCACCAGCGAGCAACGTGCGAACAGAACTTGGTCTCGAACTGGAACAGAGCGCTACTGAGATCCTCGCCCACCTCAAAGGCGATCTCAAGCTTCCCACGCGCCGCGTCGTCTTGCCCACCGATGTGGATATCCAAGCCGTCCGCACAAAGACGGGCATGTCACAGGGCGAATTCGCCCGCGCCTTCTGCATTAATCCCAGAACGCTCCAGGAGTGGGAACAGGGCCGAAGAAAGCCGGACGCCACCACCAGGGCCTATCTCGCCGTAATCCAGAAGAACCCCAAGGCGGTTCTCAAGGCGCTGGCATCCTAAGCCAATCGAAGCCTGCCGGCATGGCATAAACTCAACCTGCGTCAGTTTTTGCATTGGCAAGCCACGTTACAGGTACGGCTTTCCAATGCTGAAAATCGAAGACTCCTGGCCCGTTGGATGCAGTTGGGTTCTTGGGCTGAGCGATGGATTGTGAGCCACTCGACCGCATGTGGCTAAACAGGATCGGAAACGCTGACGGCAAACCGGAATAGGGATTGGGCCGGAAACCCAAAACATATTCAGCAAAATAAAAAACCGATGGTAGGAACGATCCCGCCGCCACCAGTTTG
Source organism: Bryobacter sp. (assembly GCA_046590555.1). Lineage (GTDB taxonomy): Bacteria > Acidobacteriota > Terriglobia > Bryobacterales > Bryobacteraceae > Bryobacter. Next base: position 2,295 of record JBKJUN010000631.1, read on the forward strand.
AAATGCGGACAATTTGACGAATATTGGTTTTTCCGGTTATGTGACTTCCGTTATTGAGCAGCAAAGAGATAGTGCGATTTATTCCGTTTGGAATCGGCAAGAATTCTTTGCCGAAAACTGGCAAGAACGAGGCCGAAGGGCTGATTTTGTTGGGGATTTTGCGAGGTGCATGCCAGGCTGTCCAACTCTCCTGATTTGAATTCAGAGCAGCGAAATGAATTCATCAATCGAAAGATTTGCATCCCGGATGATAGCGCGAAGCAGTGGTTCTTTGATGGTTCGGCCTGAATGTATTGGCACGACAGTTCGCGCCTTTTTCTTTGGATGAATCAACATGAGATTGCTGCCCCTTTGCCGGTCCTCGACAAACCCGGCACGCTTCAGAGCACGGACGACTTTAGGCGAAGTCAGTGAAGGAAACTTAGCCATGATGGACTATGCGGGAATTGACAAGGGAACAGTGACTCTGCCCTGAAACGATCTTCCTTCAACCGGAATTGGTTCTTTGTGGGCCACCAAGCTTTCGAGGTAAAGCGCAATAGCTTCTTTCACGTTTTGCTCTGTTTGTTCCAATGTCTCACCTTGGGTGTGGCAACCCGGCAGAGCTGGAACGAAAGCAACGAAGCCACCGTCCGAATCCTGTTCGTAGAAGATCGAATACGAAAAGGTTTGGGGCGGGGTTTTCTTCATGCCTCTATTGTAGGGCCGCGCGATTCGAGACGGCGAAGGTTTGGGGGTGGCGCAGGTGTCTGAAGAGGCTGTCCCCCAGCCCCGTGAAGGCACACTTAGTGGCCTGCGTCGTGAATTGAGACACGACAATTAGGGGACAGTTGCCGTTCGCCAAAAATGATTAGGC
>JBKJUN010000758.1:0-1622 GCA_046590555.1 Bryobacter sp.
CCGTAAGTGCATCAAAACTCCCATAGTGCATTGGAATCACAGTCTTCGCCCGAATCAGCCGGCACGCCATGGCAGCCTGCTTCGGCCCCATCGTATAGAAATCTCCAATTGGCAGAATGGCAATCTCCGGCTGATACAGATCGGCAATCAATCGCATATCGCCAAAGACATCTGTGTCCCCAGCGAAGTAAATGGCGCGCCCATCGGGCAAACCAATCACGAGGCCACAAGCTTCACCCAAAGGAATAAACTTTCCATCTTCTGAGAACGTCGATGAATGCGACGCATACGTCAGCGTCACCGTGATCGCACCAAGCTTCACCGTGCCACCTTTGTTCATCCCGATCGTATTCTTCACACCCTTGCTCTCGAGCCAGGTGGTCAGATCGTAAATGCCAACTACTGGGCAGCCAAACTCCGCAGCCAGCGGCTGCACACTGGCGATATGGTCAAAGTGCCCATGGGACAAAAGAATCCCGTCCACTCGCGTTGGCTTATAGCCAACAGGTGCCTTGGGGTTCTCAAGCCAGGGATCGAGCAGATAAGTTTCCCCAGTGGAGAGGGTGAGTTCAAACGAGCTATGGCCGAGCCAGGTGAGCGAGATCATTCGCCCATTGTCGCTCAAGGGGCGCTGATCGTCACAGGAGACCGGGCACCCATCGGCACTTCTCCAAAAAGTCCACGAATCAACGCTGCCTCACTGGTCACCGTAGTCGAGAACGTAGCAACCTGTGCATCGGCCATCGGCACCTTACGCAACAGATAAGGGCTCCCCACAGCACAGAACACCACGGGCTTTGAAAGCGCCATCACCTGATCGACAAAAGTCGCAAAAACAGGAGCCAGCGCAACATCCCCTCGAAACGAAGCTGCTGCCACAAAAGCCGCAATCACAATAGTCGAGCAATTCCCAAGCTGACTCGCAGTCTCGGTAAAATCAGCCGGCTTGACCGTCGGGTCAAGCCAGATCGTTCGCATCTTCGGTGCCCGGGCCAGAGCCTCTTCGATCATCCGTTTGCCGGAACTCGATTGTCGATTTTCAGCCAGCGTAATCAGACAGGCGGATGGTGCATCGCGAAGTGGCACAAGCCCCTTCTCGTTTTTCATCGTTGATAGAGCCTGCTCGGCCACCGACTGCGCCAGATCAGAAAACTCCGGTGCATCAATCTGCTCACTAATCGCCTCAAGATTTACCAACCGGTTCTGAAAAAGCCCAAGCTTGTGTTTGGCCGTCAGGATCTTTGCCACACTCTGGTGTATCCGGTTCGCAGTAATTCGGTGATTGGCGACAGCATCCATTAACCCCTTGATCGCCCCATCAGCGCTAGCTGGAATCAGCAACACATCAACGCCAGCTTCAATGGCTCGCACAGCAGCCTCACCAGACGGAAATTGCTTCGTAAGCCCCTGCATGTCCATCGCATCCGTTACGGCCAGCCCCTCAAACCCAAGTTCTTTACGAAGCAGGCCCTGAATCATCTTCGAGGAAACCGTCGCCGGAACCTCGCGCTCTTCAATCGCCGGCACTGCCAGATGCCCCGTCATCACTCCATCCACTCCAGCCGCAATCGCCGCGCGAAATGGCAACAGCTCAAGCGCATCCAGCCTCTCGCGATCTCCTG
>JBKJUN010001015.1:0-2336 GCA_046590555.1 Bryobacter sp.
AACTGGCTGGACGTTGCACTGATGCGAGTCAACCACGATGGCACCCGCATGGATAACTTGCGAGACGAGGCAAATGTCCCAGGAGACCGCTCTGAAGTGTTGCCTACGATTGAGAAGGTGCACGCTCAGGGAACCGGGGTCTTGGGCATGAAGATCATGGGCGAAGGCAAGTTCATCACTCCAGAACAGCGCGATGCGTCAATCAAATTTGTGATGCAGTTTGGCAAGGTGGATGCCGTCACGATTGGTTTCAAGTCGACCGCCGAGATCGATGAAGCCATCGAGAGAATGAACACGCACCTCAACGCCTGAGGCGATTTCCAGACGGCCATGCTCTGCTTTAGGTGCCAATAAGGCCTTCATCATATTTCCACCTCGCATACGCGACAATAGAAGTAATGACCGAAATTGTGAAAATCACTGGCCGCGAGATCCTCGATTCGCGCGGCAACCCTACTGTTGAAGCTGATGTCCTGCTTGCTGATGGCTCAATGGGCCGCGCTGCTGTTCCGAGTGGTGCCTCTACCGGCGAACACGAAGCCGTAGAGCTTCGCGATGAGGACAAGGATCGCTATCTCGGTAAAGGCACGCTGCGTGCCGTTGCCAATATCAACGATATCCTCGGCAAGAACCTTATTGGCCTAGACGCCACTCGACAGGCTGAAATCGACCGCTTTATGATTTCGCTCGATGGAACTCCTAACAAAGCGAACCTCGGCGCGAACGCGCTCCTCGCTGTATCAATGGCCACTGCACGTGCTGCCGCTGCCAGCTTGATGACACCTTTATACCGCTACCTGGGTGGCGTTAATGCCTCGATCCTGCCGGTGCCAATGATGAACATCATCAATGGTGGTGCGCACGCCGACAATTCGGTTGACCCACAGGAATTCATGATTGCCCCGATCGGTGCCACAAGCTTCCGCGAAGCCTTGCGGATGGGTGCGGAAACTTTCCATGCTCTTAAGGGTGTTCTCAAGAAGAAGGGCTACTCCACCGCAGTTGGTGATGAAGGAGGCTTTGCTCCGTCGCTCAAATCCAATCAGGAAGCTATCGACGTGATCCTCGAAGCTGTCGTCAAGGCTGGCTACACGCCTGGTGATCAGATTGCGATCGCTCTCGATTGTGCTGCCTCTGAGATGTACGACAAGTCCAAGAAAAAGTACGTCTTCAAGAAGAGCGACAACAGCGAATACACCTCCGACGAGATCGTTGCGCTATGGGAAAGCTGGGTCAATCAATATCCGATTATCTCTATCGAAGACGGCCTCGACGAAAACGATTGGGACGGCTGGAAGACAATCACCGATCGCCTCGGCAAGAAGATTCAGCTCGTTGGCGACGATCTCTTCGTCACCAACACAGAGATTCTGGCCAAGGGTATCTCGCTGGGCATTGCCAATTCCATCCTCATCAAGGTAAACCAGATCGGTACCCTCACCGAGACGCTCGAAGCGATGGCGATGGCGGCCAACGCCAACTACACCTCTATGGCATCGCATCGCTCTGGCGAGACCGAAGATACCTTCATCGCTGATCTTGCTGTTGCCACTGGGTGCGGCCAGATCAAGACTGGTTCCGCCTCGCGTACAGACCGTATCGCCAAATACAATCAACTGCTTCGCATCGAAGAAGAGCTTGGTTCTTCTGCCAGGTACCTCGGCAAGAAAGCGTTCAAGCAATAATGTCCAAGCCTGATCTGGTTGTTCTCACCATCCTGGATGGCTTTGGCTGGCGCGAGGAATCAGAAGGCAATGCAGTGATGGCCGCCCACAAACCGAACTTCGACCGGTTGTGGGCGGCCAATCCGCATACTCTCATTGAGGCCTCCGGCCCATGGGTGGGGCTGCCTGTTGGACAGATGGGAAACAGTGAAGTAGGCCACCTGAATATTGGTTCGGGACGTGTCATTCGAATGGATGTCTCCCGCATTGACCACGCCATCGAGACTGGCGATTTCTTTCATCTACCCGAACTGAAGGCAGCAATGAAGACCAAGCGTCTTCATCTATTGGGCCTGGTCAGCGACGGAGGCGTGCATTCGCTCAATACTCATCTTTATGCGCTGATCGACATGGCCCAGCGCGAAGGCGTTGCCGAGATCTATGTCCACTGCTTCATGGATGGACGGGATACTCCTCCCCGGGCTGGTGCAAGCTTTATTGAAGACCTTCAGAAGCATCTTGGGCCGGCAAAGATTGCATCCGTGATGGGGCGCTACTTTGCCATGGATCGCGACAAGCGTTGGGAGCGTGTGGAACAGGCGGCAGTGGCGATGACAACTGGTGCACCCAAGACCAGTCAATCGCCTCTACAGGTCATGCTCGACAGCTATC
>JBKJUN010000065.1:0-2741 GCA_046590555.1 Bryobacter sp.
TCTTCACTTTCATTATGCGGGCGAAACCACGCGCTCTGCGTAAAGATCGGTTCAAAACTGAAGGCCGCACCCGCATGGCTGCGCAATGTGGTCTCAAAATCAAGCGGAGTGAAGTAGCGCTCGGTCGCCAGATTTTCATTTAATCCAGGCATGTAGTTTGCATCGAGCCAATTCATCACACGGTCCCGAAACGGCTTGGCTTCCTTGTTCCAGTCAATGCCGCTCAGCTGATTTGGCACCGGAATCAGCACATAGAAGCAATCGCATCCTTCAGGCGCCATCGAGGGGTCAGTAGCCGAAGGCCGATGGAGGTACATCGAAAAATCATCGGGCAACTTCTTGCGGTTGAAGATATCAGCCAGCAGCTCTTTGTATCGCTCGCAAAGCAAAATCGTATGATGCGCCAGGTTGTCGTACTTCTTCTTCGTTCCAAAGTAGATCACAAAGAGCGACATCGAATACTTCATCCCGGCCAGCTTGCGGTTGGTCCAGCGCTTACGATCCTTCGGTTCCAGCATTTTCGTGTAGGTGGTCGCTACATCAGCGTTTGACACAACGATATCGGCTGCGATTGTCTCGCCCGCTTCTGTTTCGATACCTTTCACCTTGCCGCCTTCGACAAGAATCCGTTTTACTGCTGTGTTGAGACGTATTTTCCCGCCTAGCTCACCGAAAAGCTTACCGAGACCACTGATAACTGCACCCGTGCCACCCATGGCGTAGTGGACGCCCCACTCGCGCTCCAGGTGATGAATCAGCGCATAGATCGAAGTAGTGCTGAAGGGATTGCCACCAACCAGCAGCGGATGAAAACTAAATACGCGTCGCAGACGATCATCCTTCACGTAGCGTGAAGCAAACTGATAGACCGTCAGGTGGCTTTCGAGCTTGATCAGATCGGGAGCAATCTTTAACATATCCGTGAACTTCAGAAACGGTTTCGCCGACAACTCAACGAAGCCTTTGGCAAAGATCGCCTTTGCCGCCCGAATCATTCTTTGATAACCGTCTACATCACCGGGTGCCATCTGACGAATCTTCTCGATCGTCGCGGCCTCATCGGCATTGTAGTCAAAGCTTGTGCCGTCATGAAATTCAATCTTATAAAAAGGATCAATCGGGACAATATTCACATAGTCTGATGTTTTGCGTCCTGCACCCTCAAAAAGCTCATCAATCAAAAAGGGTGCCGTGATTACGGTAGGCCCGGCATCGAAGGTGAAACCATCCTGGCGATACACATAGGCGCGGCCGCCTAATTGATCGCGAGCTTCAAGCATCGTAACATCATAACCACGAGTGGCCAGACGAATGGCAGACCCAAGACCACCGAAGCCGCTGCCAATGACAACTGCTTTATACGTGGGTTCTTTGCTCAAGGTATTGGACAAGTTCGAGTAGGGGTTCAGCGTGCGCTCCGTAATGCTGGAGGCTGGCGCGGCATTGCTCATAAGTTTCGTCAAGAATCTTTCGGTCTTCAAGTTCGCCGTCGAGGAAATCATCTGTCAACTGAAAGGCAACTCCAAAATGGCGGCCAAAAGCTTCCAGTTCAACAGGCACACCTTCAGGGTGCGACACACATCCCGCTTCAACGGCTAACTGAAACAGCGGAACGGTTTTCATGTCATTTACGGCAGATCGCTGCGCATTGCGTTCAGCGCCAACCAATGCCAGATCCATGCTCTGGCCGCCGATCAAGGAGCTGCAATCCAGCGTCTTCAACAACTCCAATTGAAAACGTTGCAAGCCCAAACCGGAAATACCTGTAACGACCACACGTGCCGCCATCGCTACCATTGAAAAAGCAGCCAGGATAGCAGTGGGTTCCCCATACTGAAGATGAACCGCTGGACGGCCACGTCGAATGGATTCATTATCCATGCAAGGCAAATCATCGATGATTAACGAAGCGCTGTGAATCAATTCTACTGCCGCAGCCGCCCGCAGCGTATCTTCTGTCTCCGCACGCAGCATGCGAGCCACTCGCAAAGCAAGGATCGGTCGCACCCTCTGCGCTTGTCCCATCACGGCATATTCCATTGCTTTAGGAACGGGATTCCAACCATCTTCAAGCCCCTTGCTCAGCATCGTGGCAAGGCAACTTTCTACTTTGGCTTTGTCATCTCCAAAGATGCAAATAGTAAGAGTTGGCCTATAACCAACTGCCACAGCGCTTTGTATTAGGGCATTCAACATAATGCTTTTCCTTTCTTGATTCAACCACATTGAATTTGGTTCAGAAAATTCAAGTGAGAAATTCTTTAGACTTGGCTCACTTCTATAAGACATGGCTCTTTACCGCACCCGCAGCGCTGCTGTTTATGGAATCGACGCTCATATTATCGATGTTGAGGTAGATATGGCTCAAGGCGGCTCCTCCCGGGACTTCATCACGGTGGGAATGCCCGATACTGCCATCCGCGAGAGTCGAGAACGAATCAAGAGCGCCCTGCTCAACTCCGGCTTCGGCTATCCCACCCGATCTGTCACCATCAACCTGGCCCCGGCCAACATCCGTAAAGAAGGCGCCGGGTTCGATCTTCCGATGGCGATGGGCATACTCGGGGCGATGGGGATCTTCAAAAAAAGCGAGAAACACCTGATGGTTGGTGAACTGTCCCTTGACGGCCTGATCCGCCCGGTTCGGGGAGCATTATCGATGGCAGTTTGCGCCAAGAGAATGGGCATCCCAAACGTCGTTGTGCCCGAAGAAAACGCGGCCGAAGCCGCTGTAGTAGAAG
>JBKJUN010000373.1:0-3825 GCA_046590555.1 Bryobacter sp.
CACGAAAAAGCCAACAACATGTCCCGTGCTCTCGAGTGCTACACAGAAGCCGCCCGAGATTCGCAATACGCCGCCGCCTTCCTCCGCCGCGGCACCCTACTCGGTTTCCAGGGCAAAATGGACCAGGCCGAAAAGGACCTCCTCCAGGCACAATCGATCTACGAATCCAGCCGCAACTTCGAAGGTCTCGCCGAAGTCCACTTCCAGCGGGGACGACGCCTCGCCAGCCGCCGCAGCCTCGTCCCCGCCCGCGAATCCCTCGAAGCCTCCATCCAACTCGCCATCGACTTCGGCCTCGAATTCCAGCGCCTCCGGGGTGAGCTGCAACTCAGTGTTGTCACTTACCTCGAAGGCAACAGTGCCGCCGCCCAACAACTCGCCCAGTCCGTCATCTTAGAGGCCCGCCAATTGCGCCTCCCCTACCTCACCATCCGTGGTCTCATCGACCTCGGCAACGCCCAGTTGGCTAAGCTCGACATCACCGCCGCCGAAACCACTCTCCGCGAAGCCGTCGATCTCGCCATCCGTGACAAACTCCCGCGCGGCCTCGCCACCGCTCAACTCACCCTCGCCAGCATTCTCCTCCAGGCCTCTAAGTTTGAAGACGCCGAAAACTTCATCAAGCCCGCCCTCGACTTTTACGCCAAAAACCAGTTCGAAGACGAAATAGCCGTCTCCCAAACTCTGCTCGCCCGGGTCTACCGTTCACGAGGCAAATTCGAGCAGATGCATCAGATCCTTTCCGAACAGCTCAAAAAAGCCGAATCTGCCGGCAACAAAGCCAAGATCTCTACCATTCTTGGTGAAATCGCCAACGCCTACGCCTATCAGGAAAACCTCCCCGAAGCCCTCCGCTCCTTCGAGCGCCGCTTCGAGATCACCAAGGACAGCAAAGTCGTGGCCGACATCGGCTACAGCCTCTCCGGCCAAGTCCTCATGCTCGCCCGCCTCGGCGAATCGGCCCGCGCCAATCTTCTTTTTGAAGAACTCAAAACCCGCACCGCCGAAAGCGACCTCATGGCCCGCCGCATCAAGGATCTAAATCTTGAGCTCCTCTATTACTCCGGTTCCTGGGCCCAAGCTATCGCAGCGGCCACCCAGATACTGGCCGACCCAAGCCTCACTCTCGACAAACAGCTTATGTGCCGCGCCCTCCGCACAAACTCTCTTAGCCGCCTCGGCAAGTCCGCCGAAGCTGTCAAGGAACTAACCTCGCTCCTCGAAGCCTCCAAACAAAGTCAAGATACCGATCGTCTCGAAGGCCTTCGCCTCATCGCCGCCGAAGTGTACCTGCGCGCCAACCAACCCGCCGAAGCCATGAAATACGCCATCGAAGCGCGCCAATACTCCACCCAGCGCCAGTTACTCCTCTCCGCCCTCCGCTCGGAAGCTTTGATTGCCGGAGCCGCAACCCAACTCCATATTAAAGCCGCCACTGACCAAGCCCACGCCGCCGCCAGCGACTTATCCAAAAAACTCGAAGCCCTATGGGGCCCAGCCTCGCTAAAAACATATTTAATTTCCCCAGATGCTTCTCAACCCCACAAGAATCTGTTAATGTGAGCGCACCCATATTCTGGAGAATCTGCCATGAAACTCACCTCCGCCATCGCCCTTCTGCTAGCCGTTGCCGCCTTGATCCTCGCCGGCCTCTCTTGTCAGAAAGCTTCTGATATGAAACCTGAGGCAGTTCCAGCGGTAAAAGGAGGAATCAAGCCAGTAACGGGAGACGACCAACCCATACTCGTCGTCGGCGGATCCTTCTCAATGTTCAATGACAACCGGGCGGATTGGACGGACCCCGACGACGGCACTTATACATATACTCCACGTCCTCCAAGTGCTCCAAGTGTTTCATTTTCTCTCAGCAGCGTCGACATCTCTTACAACAATGCGATGGATCTGGAAACGCACACCACGCGAAAGCGTTTATCTGGGCAAGCCGCCAAAATCGAAATCCTCTACAAGAAGAGCGGCAACGACGAAGAAACATTAGTCTTCACTACCGGCCTCGATGGGAAGTTGCTGAAGCTTGAAATCAGAGACAAAAAAGGTGACCTCAGTTCCACTCGGCTCAAAAAGTTGAACCAATACTTCCGCTCACATCCAAAGAAAAAGTGGGCAACCGAAAGCATAAAATTTTCAGGCTTCGACGACATTACCGAGATTAAACCATTCGAAGGTGTCTTCAACCTCGAAATACATTACTATTGCGCTGCCTGCCCATAGCCCCTACGAATTCGACGCCCCCGTCCCAGGGGTCAAAACCGTCATGCCATGGGCCTCCTCGCACGTGCCCATGCGCCTGAAGATGCTTCACCCTTTGTGAATCAGCGCCACCATGTGCTATCAACTGCCTCCGCTTCCACTGCTGTACTCATTTTCAAGAAAAAGCCCCCGTTTGCCTAATCATTTTTGGGGAACGGCAACTGTCCCCAAATTGCTCTGTCCCAAATCTCGACGCATTCCACCAGGGGAGAGTGAGACAGCCTCAATAAAATCAGGCGTCCCGGCGATGCCGCCACCATCCAGCAAAGTGGTCGCAAAGTGTCGCGGTAGGGACAGTCATCGCTGACGGCCGCCGAGTAGCCCCCGGGGAGTTTCACCCCGAGCCGCTCACAGAACCGTGCTTAACTGTCTCCAGTCATACGGCTCGTGCCATTCATCGAGGGCTGCCGCCCCCAGCCACAATCTGTCGGTTCCTCCTGTTGCCAGTTGACCAAATTGACCAAGACTTGAATGACCCGTCGCCGAGTAGGCCCGGGGAAGTTCAGCCCGAGCCCCTCACGGAACCGTGCTTGACTGTCTCCAGTCACACGGCTCGTGCCACCCATTGAAGGCTGCCGCCTTCCACCAAGACCGGCGAGTTCCTCCGGTTGCCCGTTGACCCTTATGCTCACGATGCGGGTGACCTGCTCCCTTCTCTCCACGGGAGTTACCCCGCTTCACCGCTACTACGAAGCAGTCCGCCCCTAGCTGGCGCATTGCTACTTTCAGCCTCTCGGTTCTTCCGTTTGTGCCTTTTCCCTTAACATCGCCAATCAGGTTCTCAAGTTCCCTACGAAAGCCTGGACTAGAGTCACGCCTCTTGTACACCGGACATCGCGTGATCGGTAAACAGGTTTCCTCCACACTGATCCCGGAGTTGAAGGACAACCCCGGTTTTGATGCCGTCCATGGAGTTTCGATGCGTCATCAGAGGTTCATTTGCATTCGTCTCTCTAATCCACACATGACGAGATTTACATCTCGCCTTTTAATCGGAACGTTCACCACCGCGGCTTTTGTCCGAAGCAGCTTCCGGCAGTTTGGAGCCTTCCCCTACAGGGCGGCTCCGAAGAGCCCTCCTTCATCTTTCGTACAGCAGAACGCTTTCGCGTTTTCTTCACACAACCCTTCATTCCAGCGCGTTTTTCTGCACGCCTTCACAGGTAGTATGAACCCCTCGGACTCCCTCCCGGCTCCGTGCGACTTCAGCCTTCCGGCTTTATACGCCCGGTCTTTGCCCGACGTTGATACTGCTTGGGCTACCAGTTAGGGTCTATCCTGTTCCGCATTGTTCTTTCCCAACGTGCCACCGCCTGAGACCCCGGGGAGATCCAGCATTCGTTCCGGTTTTCCAGAATGCTGTCTATTGCCTTCGCCGTGACATGAGCGGCTCGGCTCTCCCAAACACCTTTCGGCTGAGAATTTGACGAGGCTATTGCGTTCACTGATTGTTGCGGCCCGCTGCTTTGCTCCCTTCTCTTTCAAAGGCTTTCGACACTCCGCTTCGGCCGGTCGGATCTCTCCTCCCGCCGGGAGTCTGCTACCGGGCGCTCCGGC
>JBKJUN010000390.1:0-4217 GCA_046590555.1 Bryobacter sp.
AGGGGGCACCAAGGCTTCTCGCGCAGAAATGGAGTTTGCGTTCCGCTTTCATCGCCCAAGATCAAAGGACAGAAGCGCAGCGAATCAGCTTCAAGGGACCGAGTCCAGGGAAACGGGCTGGGTCTTGCTCGATCGAGCCACGAATCGTCTCGAAGTCATCAGCGTTATTGTGAATCAGGAGCATGTCCGTAGCCAGGGCCGTGGCGGCGATCATCGTGTCTGCTCTCCAACGTGCGAGGCGATCCTGGCGGGATTCCACGAACTGATGCTTACGCTTTGGCGGTATAGGCGGTTGCCGAAGCAGCGCGCATATTTCCGCCGTGATGCTAGCCACGCCTTGCTCCATCGGCCACACGAAACCAAGGTCTGCAAGGTAATCCAGCCGGGCGCGGTTCAACCGATGGGGATGAAGAAAACATTGCGGCGGAACACCAATGTAGTTGAGGAAGGGTTGGTGGCAGGTGGATTTGTATAAATTTAGTATTGTGATATCATTGACGTATGGTAAGAACTGTTATCGCAATTGATGATGATATCAAATATTGGGTTGATAGCAAGGCAAAGCAAGACGGTGTTTCGATGACAGAGGTGATTCGCCGTGCACTGCAGTTGTTGAAGGAACAGGATGCTTTGCGCTTTGATGCAAAGCTTGCGAAGACGAGCGGGATCTGGAGTGGTGGGGACGGACTGGAATTTCAGAAGAAGGAACGGGAGAGCTGGTAGTGCGGGTTCTTCTGGATTCGGTCATTCTGATTGACCATTTCAATGGACGGGCAGAGGCGACTTTGTATTTGAAGAAGAATCAGGGGATGGCTGCGATTTCTGTCATCACCAGAGCCGAGGTGCTGGTTGGGTTTGGAGAGGCGGGGGCGAGGGAGCGGGCTTTGGGATTGCTTGAACTTTTCCCCTCGATTGCGATCACGAAGACCGAGGCTGACCTGGCGGCGGAGCTTCGGCGAGCGCATGGTTGGAAGTTGCCTGATGCTTTGCAAGCGGCGGTGGCACAGGTGCATGGGCTGAAGCTAGCGACTCGCAATACAAAGGACTTTCCGGCGTCGCTTGAATTTGTTGAGTTGCCTTATTTGTTGTAGGGAATCAATCCAAAGCCAGTGCGACTGCGTAATACCTGTTGTGATGCGAAAAACAATCCTAACTTTGACTGCTACTCTGCTGCTGACTCTTGGGATGGCTTCGGCCAAGAACCCGATGGTGGGGGGCAAAAAAATGTACCCTGCCAAAAACATTATTGAGAATGCTGTGAAATCGGCTGACCATACAACGCTAGTCGCTGCCGTTAAGGCTGCTGGATTGGTTGAGACGCTGCAAGGGCCAGGGCCGTTTACGGTGTTTGCTCCCGTGAATGCGGCCTTTGCGAAATTGCCTGCCGGTACGGTAGATACACTACTGAAGACCGAGAACAAAGACACGCTGGTAAAGGTGCTGACCTACCATGTTGTGGCTGGCAAGATGAGTGCGGCCGCTATCCAGAAAGCCATCAAGATGGGCGGCGGTAAGGCCAGCCTTAAGACAGTGGCGGGTGGCTCACTGACTGCGATGATGTCTGGCGACAAGCTGACTCTTACGGATGAGAAGGGCGGCATGTCGACGGTGACAATCGCGAATGTGATGCAGAGCAATGGAGTGATCCATGTTGTCGACACTGTCGTATTGCCCAATTAATCGATCTTTGTAGCAAGCAAAGCCAACCCTCAAAACCCGTCGCTCCATCGTTGTGCTGGAGCGGCGGGTATTTTTTACTAACAATACTTGACGCGTCATCTATTGTCATGTAGAGTACAGACATGGCCGCTTCGCGAATCCTTGCCGAAATCAAGCAAACGAAACCTTTTGCATCGCTTGAGCAGGAATCCATTGTGGCTTTCATGAAGACGGCGGATCATTTGGGTCGATTGCAGGGAGCGGCATTTGAGGCCCATGATTTGACCGGGCAGCAGTTTAATGTGCTGCGGATCTTGCGCGGGGCAGGGACCGATGGATTGCCTACTCTGACCGTGGCAGACCGTTTGATTGAGCATACGCCGGGGATCACGCGGTTAATTGACCGTCTTGTGGGGAAGGGGCTGGTGAGGCGGGAGCGCCCGGATCAGGATCGGCGGCAGGTGTATTGCTTTATCACCAAAGCAGGCCAGGAAGTACTTTTGAAATTGGACCCTGAAGTGGAGAAAATCGCCAAGCGGTTGCTGAAGAACCTTTCGAAATCTGAAATGCAAAGTTTGCTTGCGGTAATGGAAAAAATCCGCGACGCGAGCTGATATTTTTTATCTACATAGTTGACTAGTCAATTTTCTGTTTGACGATTAAAGGAGATCAAGATGGCAAATGTTGCTGAACTGAACAAGAAGCTCGATGACGCAGTGCTTTCGGGCAAGGCGCTTGAGGCCTTCGATGAGTTGTACGCCGAAGACGTTGTCATGCAGGAGAATTCTGACGCTCCCTTTATAGGGAAGGCGTTTAACCGTAACCGTGAGATCGAGTTCTTCAGCTCGGTTGGAGAGATTCATTCGGCAGCCGTGTTGTCGAGTGCGTCGGGTGATGACATCTCTTTTTCGGAGTGGGAAATGGACCTCACCTTCAAGAACGGATATCGTGCGAAGCTAAACCAAACAGCAGTGCGGCGATGGAAGAATGGCGAGATCGTCCATGAGCGTTTTTACTACAACAAGGGGTAATGTGATGACCAAAACTTTTCTTAGTCTCGCTTTCAGTGCAGTGGGTATTTTTGCCCAGAGCTACGATATTGATTCGACCCATTCCGGGGCGAGTTTTAGTGTGAAGCACATGATGGTGACCAATGTTTCCGGACGTTTTTCGAACGTGCAGGGCAAGGTTGCCTTTGATGAGAAGAACCTGGCCAAGTCGAGTATCGAGGCAACGGTTGACATTGCGACGATCAATACGAATGAGCCGAAGCGCGATGGGCATTTGAGGAGCCCGGACTTCTTTGATGCGGCCAAGTATCCGACGATGACGTTCAAGTCATCGAAGGTCTATAAGGCCGATGGGAAGATCCTGGTGGATGGGACCTTGTCGCTGCATGGGGTTTCGAAGATGGTTACCCTGACGATTGATGAACTGAGCCCTGAGGTGATGTCCGGGCCTGGGAAGATTGTGCGTGGTGCCGTGGCCAAGACGAAGATCAGCCGAAAGGAATTCGACCTGAGCTGGAACAAGACGATTGAAACGGGTGGTGTGGTGGTTGGCGATGAAATCGCGATCACACTGGAGATCGAGGCGACGCGGAAGCCTGCTTAAGGCTTCTGGACGACCTTGGTCAACCAGAAGTCGTTGCCCTGAACATTTACATCAGCAGTAATTTTTACGCCGGGTTTGAGTTTCTCAAATTCGGCTTTTTCTTTGATAGGGAAACCCATGGTCATGGCATCCATCCAGCCCTTGATCTCTTCGTGTTTGATGGTGACTACCTGAGTGGGGCCGTCCATGGCGGTGATCTCGCCGGTGAGCTGGTAGGTCTTGATGGGCTCGTTGCTCATCGCGGCCTCGCGGGGCGTCTGCGTGCAGGCCGAAATGAGAAGCGTGAGGGCCAGCAATAGGATCTTCATGACTACTAGTATGCTTTAAGGCTAAGATAATTCACTCAGGCCCTTGAGCTCGCCGTTGGAGTCGCCAATGGTTTCGGATTTGACTCCGAAGTTGGTGAGCATCGAGAGGTAAAAGTTGGTCATGGGCGTGTCTTTTTCGTAGACGATGTGGCGGCCCGGTTGGATGGTGCCGTTCATCTTTCCCGCTACCAGAACCGGGAGATCGTGATGGAGGTGTTTGTTGCCATCGCTGATGCCGCTACCGTAAACGATGCCGCTGTGGTCCAGCAGGGAGCCGTCGCCGTCGGGCATGGCGGCTAGCTTCGCGATCCATTCGCTGAAGAGCGAGAAATGGAAGCAGTTGATCTTGGCTACCTTCTCCATCATTTCGGGATTGTTGCGGTGGTGGGTGAGCGGGTGGTGGCCGTCTGGCACATCGATTTCGCGGTAGGGGCGGGCGCTGCCTTCGCGAGCCATCATAAAGGTGGCGACGCGGGTGGAGTTAGTGCGGAAGGCGGCCGTCATCAGATCGAACATGAGACGCACGTGTTCTGTGTAGTCGGCGGGTGTGCCTTCGGGTTGGTCCATCTTGAAGCCGCCGGCGACTTCGCCCTTGCTGGCTCGCTCGATGCGGGCTTCGATGTCACGGATGGAATA
>JBKJUN010000524.1:0-2233 GCA_046590555.1 Bryobacter sp.
CAGGAGAGGATTTTCTTGACTACCTGCCCATGGACGTCGGTGAGGCGGAAGTCCCGGCCCATATGACGATAGGTGAGGCGAAGGTGATCAAGGCCCATAAGGTGCAGAATCGTTGCCTGCAGATCATGAACGTCAATCGCATCTTCAACGATGTTGAGTCCAAGGTCGTCGGTCTTGCCAATGACTTGACCAGGCTTTACGCCGCCGCCAGCCATCCAGATTGAATAGCCATTGGGATGGTGATCGCGCCCTGCATTGTCAGCTTCGTCCGGGCGACGGATTTCAGACATCGGAGTGCGGCCGAATTCCCCGCCCCATACTACCAGCGTCTCGTCGAGCAAGCCGCGCTGTTTCAAGTCCTTCAGGAGTGCGGCTGTCGGCTTGTCTGTTTGCTTGCAGATCTTGGGCAGGCCCGTGTTGATGGCGGAGTGATGATCCCAACCCGAGTGCGCGGACAGCACAAAACGAACGCCACGCTCGATTAGTCGCCGGGCCAGCAGCATGTTCGTTCCATACTGCCGGGAATCTTTGTCGTTGATCCCGTACATCTCGATCGTCTCGGGGCTTTCCTTGCTGAGGTCGACCAGTTCCGGGCCTGCGGATTGCATGCGGTAGGCCAATTCATAAGAGTGGATTCGGGATGCAATTTCAGCGTCGCCAGTTCGTTCAAGATGTTCAGTGTTGAGGTCTTTGAGAGCGTCGAGTCTGGCACGCTGAGATTCCGCCGAGAGCCCTTGCGGGTTCGATAGATAAAGGATCGGGTCGCCTGAGGATCGTAGGGTCGTGCCCTGATAGAGGGAGGGCAGGAAGCCGTTGGTCCACAACTCAGAACCGGCACTGGAGCCCGGGCCCGATTGAAGCGCCACAAAGGCCGGCAGATTCTTCGCTTCAGAACCAAGCCCGTAGGTTGCCCAGGCACCCATAGAAGGACGCCCGCCAATCATATGCCCTGAGAAGAGAAGCAACTGGCCGGGATGATGATTGAAGGCTTCTGAATGCATCGAGCGAATCAGACAAATATCGTCGGCATGTTTTGAGGTGTAGGGGAGCAGGTCGCTGAGTTCCATGCCGCTTTGACCGCATGGGGCAAACTTGCGGGGCGAAGCTAGAATCTTGGCCGTTGGTTTGATGAAGGCAAGCTTCATGTCCTTCGTCATCGAAGGCGGTAAGGATTGCCCATGCCACTTGGCCAGTTCCGGCTTTTGATCGAAGAGATCCATCTGCGAGGGTGCTCCCTCTTGAAAGAGGAAGATCACGTTCTTGGCCTTGGCTTTGTAGTGAGGAGCCTTTGGTGCCAGCGGGTCGGGTACGGCAGCACCCAGCATCAAATCAGACAAAGCGAGGGTGCCGATGCCAGCCAGCGAGCGTCGCAGAAAATCCCTGCGCAGATGCGTCTCAAGCAGTAGTCTTTGGTCCATCGCTTTACTCTCTTGTAATGAACTCATCGAGGTTCATAAGTACACTTGACATCGTTGTCCATACGGCCATCTCAAGCCGGGTTGAGCCGTCTGGCGCATAGGGGGCCAGAGACTCGATCGACTTCGGGTCGTCGGCCAGAAGTGTTTGTTGCTTGTCGAAATATGCACGCAAGCGCTTACGCTCGGCATCACTCGGTTTGCGGGCTAGCGCCTCAAGATATCCGGAATCGAGGCGGGCGTTGAAGTCAGTAAGCTGAGCGCTCAGTACGCGCACCGCCAGTGCCTGAGCCATCTCCAAAAACGCGGGGTCATTTAACAGATTGAGTGCTTGTAGAGGAGTGTTTGAACGATCCCGCCGGCAAGCAGCAACCGTCGCCTTGGGCGCGTCAAAGTTTACGAGCAGCGGGTAAGGGGTTGTTCGCAGGAACTGGATGTACAGGCCACGGCGATAACGGTCAGCGCCCTTAGCTTCCTGCCAGGCTGAGTTCCATCCACGAGAGCCGTACCCTGCCTCCATGACGCCTGTCGGGATCGGAGGTTGCACACTGGGGCCACCCACTTGCCGGGTGAGCAATCCACTCACCTGCAGAGCCGAGTCGCGAATCGATTCGCCCGAAAGGCGAAGCCGCGTTTGACGCGCGAGTAGTGTGTTGTTGGGGTCGCGCTCCATGAGTTCTGGCCGGGCCTGTGAAGACTGCCGGTAGGTCGCAGAGCTGACGATTTTGCGCAGGAGTTGCTTGCGGCTCCAGCCATTCTCCATGAACTCGCTGGCCATCCAGTCCAGTAGTGCGGGGTGGCTGGGCGGGTCCCTTCGC
>JBKJUN010000566.1:0-5630 GCA_046590555.1 Bryobacter sp.
CAGTCGGATCAGGCGGTGAGTTCAGCGGCTACGCAGCGCGGATATGCGACGCTGGTGGCTCCGTTTGCCGGCGTAGTGGTGGAGAAGATGGCGGCAGTGGGCGCGATGGCGCTGCCCGGTGTGCCGCTGCTTACGATCGAGGCGGCAGGTGGATTTCGCGTCGCGATGCAGGTGGAGGAATCGCAGGCTTCGCGGATAAAGCTGGGGATGCCTTTGCGAGTGGTGGTGGAAGACCGCGAGGCTGTGGATGTGAAGGTGAGCGAAATTGTACCGTCGCTTGATGCTTCGACCCGGAGCTTGACCGTGAAGGCGGATCTGCCGGCGATGCAGGGATTGCGCAGTGGCGCATATGCGCGTGGGGAGTGGGCGGTTGGCGAGCGCGAGATGTTGACGGTGGATGCTCTTGCGGTTCGCGAGAGTGGCCAGATGCAGATGGTGTTTGTGGTGGAAGGTGGCAAGGTACGGTCGCGCATGGTGTCGGTTGGGCAAGTCATTGGAGGCAAGAGGGAAGTGTTGTCTGGGCTCAAAGCCGGGGAGAAGGTTGTGGTAACGGGGGCGGTCGGGATCTTGGATGGCGCAGCGGTTGAGGTGTCCCAATGAGTGTGAAGTTAGGGCCGGCAGGAAGGCTTGCGGCGGCTTTTGTTCATTCAAAACTGACGCCACTGTTTATGGGCGCTTCGCTGGCTCTGGGTGTGTTTGCAGTGTGGATGCTGCCCCGGGAGGAGGAGCCTCAGATCCAGGTGCCGATGGTGGATGTGATGGTGGGGATGCCGGGGCTGTCTCCGGTTGAGGTCGAGCAGCGGCTGACCAAGCCGATGGAGAAACTGCTGTGGGAGATACCTGGTGTTGAGTATGTGTACTCGACATCAATGCCGGGGCAGGCGCTGGTGATCGTTCGCTTCAAGGTGGGTGAGGATGAGGGCGCTAGCATCGTCAAGCTGAATCAGAAGCTGGCTGCGAATTCGGACCGGAGGCCTGAGGGGGCGTCGGTGCCGCTGGTGAAGTTGCGGTCGATTGACGATGTGCCGATCCTTGCGCTTACGCTGCATAGCAAGCGGTATGGGCCGTTTGAGTTGCGGCGTGTGGCGAGCCAACTCGAAGACTCGATCAAAGAAGTGACCGATGTGTCTGCGGTGAATTTGATCGGTGGGCAGCGGCGCGAGATGCGGGTGACTCTGGATCTTGAAAAGCTGGATGCATACCGGATTCCGGCTTCGACGATCTGGCGGGCGATTGGGGGGAGCAACCAGAAGTTTTCTGCCGGACGAATTCAGCGTGAGGAGCAAGAGCGGGTGGTTGAGGCTGGAGACTTTCTGCGGAGTGCGGATGATCTCAAGGCTGTGGTGGTGGGGGCTGTTGGGGGGAAGCCGGTTTATCTTCGTGATCTGGCGAAGGCGGAAGACACTGGTGCCGAGATGAGTGAGTATGTGTTTCATCAGGGGCGTGAATCGGCAGAGCCTGCAGTGACGGTGGCGGTGGCCAAGCGTAAGGGGGCCAATGCGATTACGGTTGCTGAGCAGGTGCTCGAGAAGGTGGAACTTGCCAAGGGGCGGGTGATTCCTTCTGATGTTGAGGTGACTTTGAGCCGGCAGTATGGCGAGACGGCAGCGGAGAAGAGCAATGAGTTGCTTAAGCACATGGGCATCGCGGTGTTGTCGGTGGTGGTGTTGATCGCCTTTGTATTGGGCTGGCGGGAATCGCTGGTGGTGTTTGCGGCGGTGCCGGTTACGCTTGCGCTTACGTTGACAGTGTTCTATCTGTACGGCTATACGCTCAACCGGATTACTCTGTTTGCGTTGATCTTCTCGATTGGCATTCTGGTGGATGACGCGATTGTGGTGGTGGAGAATATCGTTCGTCATGCGCGGTTGATTGAGAACCGCTTGCGGCCGTTTACCGAAGTCGCGATCGAGGCCGTGAACGAGGTGGGGAACCCGACGATTCTGGCTACGCTGACTGTCGTTGCGGCGATTTTGCCGATGGCGTTTGTGGGCGGGTTGATGGGGCCGTATATGAGGCCGATTCCGATTGGGGCGACGGCGGCGATGGTGTTCTCGATGATCGTTGCTTTTCTGGTGACGCCGTGGGCGGCAGTGAAGTTGCTCGATGGTCATGCGATGCATGGAGTGCATGATGAGCGGGAGGATCTGGTAACGCGGCTGTATCGCCGCTGGATGGACAAGCTCTTGCATCAGCCTGTATATACGGGCGGTTTCCTGTTGGTCGTAGTGGTGTTGCTTGCAGGGTCGATGTTGCTGTTTCCGTTGCATCTGGTGGAAGTGAAGATGCTGCCTTTTGATAACAAGAGCGAGTTTCAGGTGATTCTGAATATGCCCGAGGGGACGGCGCTTGAGGAGACCCAGCGGGTGGCGCAGATACTGGCTCGCGAGGCGATGAAGCAGCCTGAGGTGGTGCATACGCAGACCTACGCAGGCACGGCAGCACCGCACAACTTCAATGGACTGGTACGGCATTACTATATGAGGGCCGGAGCCAATATGGCCGACATCCAGGTGAATCTGTTGGGTAAGGATGAGCGCTCGCAGCAGAGCCATGAGATCGCCAAGCAAGTGCGGGCGCGGTTGTTGCCACTGGCGAATGCGCTTGGGGCGAAAATGCAGGTGGCCGAGGTGCCGCCGGGGCCGCCTGTGCTGGCGACTCTGGTTGCCGAAGTTTATGGGCCGACACAGGATGGGCAGCGTGCGGTGGCGGCTGAGCTGATGAAGATCTTTGAGAAGACGCGCGGGGTGGTGGACGTTGACTGGTATGTCGAGGCCGAGCAGCCGAAGCAATATCTGAAGATTGATCGCGAGAAGGCGGGGCTGCACGGGATTAGCGAAAGTGCAATTGCCGATACTATCCGCATGGCGACGATGGGGCAGAGTGCCGGCATTCTGCACCAGGAGAAAGAACAGGAGACGGTGTCGATTGCGCTGCGGCTGGCCAAGCAGGACCGGATGGATCTGGACCGAGTCCGGCACATGCGAGTGGCGGGATCTAGTGGAGCGCTAGTGCCGATTGCCGAGCTCACGACGGTGGTTGCGACGCGTGAGGCTCGCAATATCTATCACAAGAATCTGATGCCTGTTACCTATGTAACTGCTGATCTGGCAGGTGAGATCGAGAGCCCTGTTTATGCTGTTCTGGCTGTGGGACCAGAGATTGAGAAGTACAAACCGTTTGGCTACACGATTGAACAATATGTGGCGCGGCAGCCCTTTGATACTTCGCGCTATTCGATGAAGTGGGATGGCGAGTGGCACATCACCTATGAGGTGTTTCGTGATCTTGGGATCGCTTTTGCCGCTGTGCTCGTGTTGATTTATGTGCTGGTGGTGGGGTGGTTTGAGAGCTTCATCACGCCGCTAGTGATTATGGTGGCGATCCCGTTTTCGTTGGTTGGGATTCTGCCGGCGCATGCCATGATGGGCGCGTTTTTTACGGCGACTTCGATGATTGGCTTTATTGCCGGTGCCGGGATTGTGGTTCGGAATTCGATTATTTTGGTGGACTTTATTGAGTTGCGGCTGAAGGAAGGGATGCCGCTCGACCTTGCTGTGATTGATGCCGGGGCAGTGCGATTTCGGCCGATGATGCTGACTGCGGCAGCGGTAGTAGTGGGCACTGCTGTGATTTTGTTTGACCCGATTTTTCAGGGCCTCGCGATTGCGTTGATGGCGGGTGAAGTTGCTTCGCTTGCTTTATCGCGGGTCACAGTTCCTGTTGTTTATTTTCTGATTCAAAAGCGAAGGAGGAGAGTGTCATGAATGTAGAACAGATGTTGAGAATGATTGCCGGGGTGATCGTGATGGCGACCGTCGCTTTGGGCAGTTTTGTGGATCCACGGTGGTTTTGGTTTACCGCCTTTGTTGGGGCAAATTTGTTTCAGTCTGCCTTTACGAATTGGTGTCCGATGATGACGATTTTGCGCAAGGCTGGCGTGAAGGGATAATCAGAGCAGTGGAACTTCAAAAAGTAGCCATTCCAGAGGCATTTCTGGAATCCATCGCACAGCGGTTTCGCGCTATGGGTGAACCTTCGCGCTTACGCCTCCTTCAGGAATTGATGCTGGGACAGCGGAGTGTGAAGTTACTAGTGGAGGCGACCGGACTGACACAATCGAATGCGAGTCGGCACCTGCAGGCGTTGTATGATGCCTCGCTCGTCGGGCGGCGCAAGGCCGGGCTTGAGGTGATCTACTTTGTGACTGACCCGTTGGTGGAGCAGTTGTGCGGGTTGATGTGCACAAGCGAGCGCATTCGGCTTGAGGCTGCGTGGAAAGAAGCGAACCTTGCAGGTTGAGAATCTGGCGATTCTGCCGCTTGCGGTGTTGATCGGTGTAGTCTTGGGCGCCCTTGGTAGCGGGGGCGCCATTTTAGCTTTGCCGTTGCTGGTTTATGGTGCGCTGTTGCCGCTGAAGCAGGCTGTGGCTGTGTCGCAGTTGGTGGTGGGGACGGCGGCGCTGGTGGGGAGTCTGTTGCAGTGGAGGTCTGGGCGGGTGGCGTGGAGGGAGGTACTGATCTTTGGGACTGCTGGAATGCCGGCTACGAAGGTGGGCTCGATGCTGGCTGAACACCTCGATGCCCGATGGATGATGCTGGGGTTTGCGGGGCTGGTCATTGTTGCGGGAGTGCGGATGTTTCAGGGCGCGTCGGATAACAGAGTAGGGAAGAGCCGGGTTGGGGTTTCGATTGTTTTGGGTGCTGTTGTTGGTGTGTTGACTGGAATGCTTGGCGTGGGTGGAGGATTCTTGCTGGTGCCGGCGTTGATTGCGTTTGGGGGCCTGGATGCCAAGCGGGCGACGGCGACTTCGCTGCCTGTGATTGCGGTAAATAGCTTGACGGGTGCTGTGCAGCATTCTGCGCAGTGGGGGGCAGTGCTGGTGCTGGCGTTCAGCTTTTTGGGCGCAACGCTGGTGGGGACTTTTGTTGGCCTGCAAATGGGCAAGGCCGCGAGCGAGTTAAAGCTGAAGCAGGCTCTCGGGATCGTCCTTGTCAGTGTCGGGCTGGTCGTCGGGGTCGTTAACCTGTGGCGCGTCTAGAGCGGCCTTGACCATGGCCCAGGTGTCACGCTGGAGGCTTTTGAGACCCTGGCCGGTGATAGCTGAGATGGAGTGTAGGGGCAGGCCCTTTTCTTCGCAGAAGGCCTGGAGTTCTTCGAGGCGGGTGGGATCCTGGAAGGAGTCGAGTTTTGTGGCTACAACGATCTGGGGTTTGTCGAGGAGCTTTTCACTGAAGCTGGCCAGTTCGTTCTGGATGATGTTATAGGCCTCGACGGGGCGGACTTCGTTGAAGTCGGAGAGGTCGATCAGGTGGAGAAGCACGCGGGTACGTTCCACGTGACGCAGGAAGGTGATTCCGAGGCCATGGCCTTCGCTGGCACCTTCGATCAGGCCAGGGATGTCGGCCATGATGAACGTTTCGCGGCCGAATTCATCCATCGAGACGACACCAAGGACTGGTTCTTTGGTGGTGAAGGGGTAGGGGGCGATTTCTGGCTTGGCAGCGGAGAGGCGGGAGATGAGCGTGCTCTTGCCGGCGTTGGGGAAGCCGACGAGGCCGACGTCGGCGAGGAACTTCATCTCCAGGCGCAAGGTGAGCTTCTGGCCGGCGATGCCGTCTTCTTTTTCG
>JBKJUN010000580.1:0-3160 GCA_046590555.1 Bryobacter sp.
GAAGACGGCCGCAGCTTCGTCCGCCGCAGCTCCGAAAAATATCAGGTCATCCAGGCCACGCTGGTCGACACCTGGGCCTCCACTGCAGCTGGAGCCTTTAGCCTCAGCGAGAATAACCTCTACACCTCAGACGCCTTCTACGACTATCTGAGCCATCTCTCAGACGACGGCATCCTTGCCTTCACCCGCTGGGGCTTCGATCCGCCACGCGAATCCCTGCGTCTCTTGTCGATCACCATCGACGCCCTCGAACGCCTCGGCGAACGCAACCCCGCACAGCACGTCATCGTCGCCCGCGAAGGCTCGGGGCAAATCCAGGGTTGGGGTGCCACCGACACCGTCATTCTCTCCCGCAAACCGATGAGCGGTGCCTTCGTCCAGCAGGCTATCGCCGCGATGAAGGAAAGCAATATGGAGCAGGTTTACTACCCGCTCACCACTCGCGTCACACCCTTCCAGGAACTGCTCACCACCGTTGACCGTGATGCCTTCTTCACGAACTACCAGTACAACGTCACCCCGGTAAACGACAATCGCCCCTTCTTCTTTTACACCGTCCAGCCGCGCGACATTTTGAACTTCCTCACAGTCACTTCCAAAGAAAGTGCCGACTACAAAATCAACCGCGCGGTGCCGATGCTATTCGGGGTCCTCTTCGTTAGCGTCGTAGCAACGCTGGTCACTCTCCTGCTGCCACCCCTCGTGCTGGGCCAACGCCTCCCGCAAAGCCGCAGCCTCCGCCTCTTCCTGCTCTACTTCGTCTGCCTCGGTGCCGGCTACATTATGATCCAGGTCTCACTGATCCAGAAATTCGTTCTGCTTCTGGGCCACCCAACCTATGCCCTCACGGTCATCATTTTCTCGATGTTGATCTCAAGTGGCCTCGGCAGCTTCTATTCCAAGCGCATCGTCAAGAACAACCCCGAGCGCCTCCGCATCGTCCTTCTGCTGATCGTGATCCTGGTTCCGGTCCTTGGCTACTTCGCGGGTCTCGTCAGCGACCTCGGCCCTGCCTGGCCACTAGCAATCAAAATGCTAACGACAGTGCTGGTAATCGCCCCGCTAGGCTTCCTAATGGGTATCCCGTTCCCGACGGGCCTTGCGACACTCGAAGGCTGGGATAGCTCAGCCGTGCGTTGGGGCTGGTCAATGAACGCCGCCTCAAGTGTCCTCGGCTCTGCCATGGCGATTTTCTTTGCGATCTATCTCGGCCTCTACCAGACGCTGGTACTCGGCGGCCTGCTGTATCTGGTAGCCGCCTGGATCTACCGTGCCACTGCAGAGCGTGCCACCCATGAGCAAGCAAGCGTTTGAGAAAAAACTCGAAGCCCTGGCAGACCTCGGCCCCTCCGAGTTACGCAAGGCGCTTACCGACAAGAACAACTATTATGCTGGCAAGGCGGCCAAACGTGCTGCCGATCTAAACGCCACCAACCTGATCGACGATTTGCTGGAAGCCTTTGACCGCTTCCTCGAAGGAGGTGCCGAAGCCGACCCCAAGTGCTGGGCCAAAGCCCCTATCATCGAAGCGCTCTTCGAGCTAGGCCACCGCGAACCCGCTGTCTACCTGAAGGCCTTCCGCTGCATCCAGCTTGAAAACGTCTGGGGAGGCAAGGAAGACAGCGCCACGCAAGTGCGCAGTCTTGCCTCGCTGGCGCTAATCGAATCAAACCTCGATCCAATCCAGCTCCTCCGCACTCTGCTTCACGGTCTCACTGACAATTCCAAGCAAGTGCGCATCGAAACGATCCGCGCGTTAACGAATTTGGGACGTTGGGAAGCAGATCTATTGATCCGACAGAAGGCCCTAAACTGCGATGGCGAACCTGAAGTTATCGGGACAGCCTTCAGCGCAATTCTGGAACTGGACCAATCCGGCGCAGTCGCCTTCGTCATAGACTTCCTTGGGTCTGACGACGAAGTGACACAACTGGAAGCAGCAGCAGCATTAGCTCAATCCCGCCACCAGGAAGCCTTCCTGGCGGTAATGAAACTCTGGCCCAGAAACCTCACCCGCGACATGCGCCGCACAATCACCATCAGTCTCGGTGCATCCCCACTAGATGAAGCCAAAGACGCGTTGCTCAAGATCCTGAAGGAAGACGACGACGAGCCCGCGACCTGGGCGATCACGGCGCTCGCCAGCAGCCGCCATCGTGAAGACCTCCGGCAACAAATCACCGAGATCATCGACTGCAGAAGCAGCCGCCACCTGGCGCAGGCATTCCGCGAAGAATTCAGCTAAACACGAGAACAGCCTAGATCGGAATTATCCGAGAATTCCTCTTCGCCAAGCAAAGACGGATCCCGCCCAGAAGCCACTGTCCTGGACGGTGGGTTGAGGGTGATTGTTACACGCTGTCTCAGGCAGCGAAGGTTAGGCGATCTTGGGCAAAATTGGTTTCGTTCCTGATTTTTCGATCTTGTGAGGCCTCGAGGCGACGCTGGGTGCGCTGGAAGAGATTGGCGAGGCGGATCTCATGGGCTTCCTGGCGGGCGAAGGAGGGTTTCTCCATTTCAAGGTGTTCGAAAGCAAGGATGGTGAGCTGTGAGGCGGAGATCGTCTCCGGAGAATGGGGGACGGAATCTATGGCCTTGTCGATGCGGGACTGGATGAGCTCAGTAACGCGGTTGCGACGCCACGCGGCAATGATAAGGACTTTGAGGTTTTCGAGTTCGGCTGGAGTAGCGGGCTTGAACTCATCGATGAAGGATTTGGAGAAGTTTTCAAAGACGGCGGCGTCTTCGGTTTTGATGATGTAGTTGTGGCTGTAGAGGCCTTGGCGGAGGGCGTTGAGACTGGATTTGAATTTGCCCTGGTTGGTTTTTGGGCCAGTGCATTTGCGGGAATTGAGGCGATTGGCAGCGATTTGCTTTTCGGTAGCCATGGTTTTTGTAGGTCCTGTTTTGTGTTTTGATCCAGAGGACAATTGGGTATGCCTCTGATGATGATTTAACACCAGGGTTGCAAGGACTTTGGCTGGGGTGGTGGTTAAGTGGTTTGTTTTGTTCGTAAAATTTATTTTTTTGAGGTGTGAATGATAAGTTCACATCAGCCAGACGGGGCCGGAAAGCTGGTGGGGAAAAGTGTATTTTCACCCCCGTCGGGGTGATGAGAACGTGCATTGAGCTAAGCCGCTATCAGGTCTTCAGAGCTATG
>JBKJUN010000710.1:0-7351 GCA_046590555.1 Bryobacter sp.
AACGGCTCTCATGGTCGGCCCAAATTTCTAAGAAAACGCAAAGGGACGGGTCGATGTTGGCTACAAGCGGGTATTGCAGATGCGCAAGCTTTCGTTGGTGTTGGGTGTCCTGACGGAGGATCGTTGCCAGCGGACAGATTATTTTTATGATGAGGGTGGCGGCACGAACAATGGCCGATTGAAGCGGGTGAAATGGAATTGGATGTTGAATACATCGAGCGTAGAAGTGCCTTGTTCGGTTGCTGGCGGGTTTACCGAGTCCTACAACTCATTCGTTCTCAGTCTCGTGTAAATGCGTTGACCCGCGACTTGTCCAACAAAGCGGATAGGCGGCTGGCTATCTCCGGTTGTTGTGTGATGATGTTTTTCTCTTCACCGGGGTCCTCTGAGAGGTTGAATAGTTGCGGTGTCAATTCGAGGCGGCGGGGTGCTGGGACACGGTCTGCCGGTTTGGCCGATTTGCCCTCGATGTACTTCCAGGGGCCCTGCCGAATCGAGAAGACACCGTCTGCGCTGTGCGTGATCATGGACTTGCGAATTGGCTTTTTGGAAGAGCGGCCCAGAAACGCCGGCAGCATGTTGAAGCTATCCTCGGCTGCAGTCTTTGTATTGGGGAGTGGCTTGCCGACTACGGCGGCGAAGGTTGCCAATAAATCTACCAGGTTGATAGTTTCGCTTGAGGTTGCCCCGGCTGGGGACTTTCCGGGCCAGCGTACCAGAAAGGGGACGCGAAATCCGCCCTGGTAGCTGCTGTGCTTTCCTCCGCGCCAGTCTCCATTGACCTTGAGCCCGGCGCGGTGAGCAATTGCTTCAGGACGATCCCCGCTGGTTTGCAGTACACCGCCGTTATCACTGGTAAACACGAGCAGCGTGTCCTGCGTGGCTTTCTGCTCGTCCAGTACTTTGAGGATTCGTCCGACGGAGTTATCCAGATCATGGATCCAATCGCCGAGTGCGCCCGCTGAGCTGGTACCGTTGGTGGCTGCTGAAGGAGTAATGGGCTGGTGCACGGCAACGGGCGTGAAGTAGAGAAAGAATGGCGTGCTTTTATTCTGCTTTGAGATCCAATCCACGGCCCGGCTGGTGAGTGTTTCCATTACATCGACGTCAACACGCTGGGGGGCGTCAATGCCCATGTACTGGCTGCCATAGGGAGTTGTCCCGGCGGGTATCTTGCTGGTAGAACGCAAGCCTGCGACTTGGTGATTCTCAACGTAGACGCCGGAAGCGTCGCCATGGTTCTGCGGGACGGCGTAGTGATAATCGAAACCGAGTTCGAGGGGGCCAGGACGCAGGTCACCGGTAAAATCGGCCTTGCCGGTGCCATAGCCGAGGTGCCACTTGCCGATTGCGGCCGTGCTGTAGCCTTCCGATTTGAGGAGTGATGCGAGGGTGAGGCGTTCTGTCTCGATGTGCAAGGGAGCTGGAGTAGTTAATACTTCAAACTTCAAAGTGGTGCGCCAGCAGTAGCGGCCGGTCATGAGACCGTACCGGGTTGGACTGCAGACGGAGGACGGGGTGTTTGCGTCTGTGAAGCGCAGGCCTTCTTTGGCCAGGCGATCTAAGTGTGGGGTGCGAATCAATTTGAGATCGGCACCGTAACAGTTGAGACTTCCGTAGCCAAAGTCATCGGAGAGGATTACAACAATGTTCGGCTTCCTGGAAGCCGCAGTTGCAGCAGCTGCTGTTAGCCAGAGGAAATCACGTCTTTTCATCTGATTGGTTATCCCGGAATTGTTATTTGCATTGTCTATTTTAAAAAAGCAATCTTGGCCCTTAAATTCGGACGGTGCGTTGTTGGAGCAAGACCAGTTTATCTGGCAGAATGATGAAGATCTGCTGGCTTGGGTTTGAGGATAGCCTGGAAGCTCACAGTTGCGATAGTTGAATTTCAGGCTTCTTAGATACAGTCCCGTTTTGGCAAGCGATTCCCCGATGCAGCTCTGGCGAAATCTAATTTTTGCTTATGGGCATGGTTCTCGCCTTGGTTGGATCCCACTCAAATTGGAAACGAAAAAATGCTATCAGGGGATGATTGCCTTTACGGGGAATCGATCTCGATCAGGACTCAAACGTGCGCTGCCATGTGCTGGGTGGGAGCGCGTGAGACTTGAGGCTCGCCCGATGGGCGGATACGCTGCGTTTGGGTGCCGGCGTCCAGGTAATCGAGGCCCAACTTGCGCAAGACGGCTTCCTCGATTGCATGACGAAGAACAGGAGCTTGTTCGAGGGATTCTCTCGCCTGATCGCGGCTCTGGCCGAGCCGCTGCTCGCCGTAGCTGAACCAGGCGCCGGATTTCTGTAGGATTCCTTGTTCGGTGCCGGCATCTACCAGTTCGCCCAGGCGGTCGATTCCGCGGCCGAAGCGGATCTCAAATTCGACTTCGCGGAAGGGGGCGGCCATTTTGTTTTTGACTACCTTCACCTTCACTCGATTGCCGCGGATCTCGTCGCCCTCTTTGACCGAGGTGGTTTTGCGGACTTCGAGGCGTTGCGAGGCGAAGAACTTGAGAGCCCGGCCGCCAGTGGTGGTCTCGGGGTTGCCGAACATCACACCGATCTTTTCGCGGATCTGATTGATAAAAAGAATGGTGCAGTTGTGGCTGGAGGCAAGGGCGGTGAGCTTGCGCATGGCTTGTGACATGAGGCGGGCGTGGACACCGACGAAAGCATCGCCCATTTCGCCGTCGAGTTCGGCTTTGGGCACCAGTGCGGCTACACTGTCGACCACGACTAGATCAATCTGACCCGAGGCGACCATCGATTGCGTAATGTCGAGGGCTTGTTCGCCGTAATCGGGTTGAGAGAGCAGGACGCGGTCTGGGTCGATGCCCAGCTTGTAGGCGTAGTTTGCGTCGAGGGCATGCTCGACATCGACGAAGGCAGCATAGCCGCCGAGTTTCTGGGTTTCGGCGATAGCGTGCAGGGCGAGGGTGGTTTTGCCGGAAGACTCAGGCCCGTAGACTTCGATGATGCGCCCGCGGGGGAGGCCGCCACAGCCGAGGGCATGGTCGAGTAGGATCGAGCCTGTGGGGATAACGGGGATCGATTCGGCCGATCTGGACCCGAGAACCACGACTGAGCCACTGCCGTTTTT
The DNA here is from genome assembly GCA_046590555.1 of Bryobacter sp. GTDB lineage: Bacteria > Acidobacteriota > Terriglobia > Bryobacterales > Bryobacteraceae > Bryobacter. The sequence continues at coordinate 3,098 of JBKJUN010000710.1, forward strand.
CTTTTCCAGTTGCTGGGCAATCAGAGCGAGTGGGGAGAGGGTGCGGGTGGCCATGCCACTTTAGTGCAGATCTTTTGAAAATCGTCTCAAGAATCCTTGCGGGTTGCCGAAAAGACTGAGGTAGAAGAGGCGGATTATTGCTATGGGCCTATCACCATTAACCTTTACCGGCATCAGTCAGTACTCGCAGGATTTTCAGACGATCCTGAAGCGTGTGACGACGATTGCTTCGTTCCCGTTGAATCAGCTCAAGAACGAGCAGTCTGATATTGCCGTCAAGCGGCAACTGACGTCCGAATTGAGCAGCAGCGTAAAGTTGCTGGGGGACCGAATCAAGACGCTTAAGGATGTGGCGGCAAACCGGGCTGTAGCGGCCACTTCTTCGAATACTTCAAAGCTCACAGTTGATTCCGTCAATACCGATACTTTAACCGCATACAACATTACGGAGGTGACTTCGACGGCGAAGGCGGCGTCTGAGACCTCGGCGATCGCTTATGCGGATTCCAATGCAACTCAGGTATCGACGACCGGCAATGTGAGGCTAGCCGTAGGCGGTACCAACTACAACATCAGTCTTGCCGGGGGGAAGAATAACCTTGTTGGTTTGCGCGACAAGATCAATACTCTGGGGGCTGGGGTGACCGCCACGATTTTGACCGTCGACGGGACAACGAATTATCTAAGTGTTACGGCGAACACGGCCGGCGCTAAGACGCTGAGCCTTAAGGACGATCCGGATGGAGCGAATACGAATCTGCTGACGAGCACCAATCAGGGGAGCAATCTGAGTTTCAAGCTGAACGGGGTGCCGGTGAGCCGGACCTCGAATCAAGTGAATGATCTAATTCCTGGTGTGACTTTTAGCCTCAAGCAGACAACCGCTGTGGATGAGACTCTGTCGATTGGGCTTTCGAGTGATCGCTCGAAATTATCTAGTGCGATCAGCGGCTTTGTCGATGCCTACAATGCGGTGCAAAACAAAGTGACTGCGCAGGTGGGCAAGACAGCAGGCTTGTTGAGCGGCGATTACCTGGTGCGCGAGGCGCAGGATATATTGCGCAAGACGTCGAGCTTTAGCATCGCAGAAGGCTCGGTGAAGAACTTTTCTGATCTGGGGATCACGTTTGCCTCGAATGGTGCGGTTAGCTTCGACCTTAGCCAGTTCAATAGCCTGAATGAGACCAAGCTGCGCGATAGCTTTGCCTTCTTTAAAGACACGACTGGCCTGGGGAGTCTGTCTAAAGTGACCGATGGGTTTAGCGAAGATGTCACGGGGCTGGCGGAGATTCAGGTAGCTCAATACGACAAGACAGATAGCCGCTTAAGTGAACAAATCTCGAAGCTTGAGGACAGAATCAATCTGATCCGCGAGACATACCTGCAGAAGCTACAGGCGGCTGATGCGCTGTTAGGGCGCTTTGATACGCAAAAGAGCATTATTGGGGCTTCTGTCGACAGCTTAAATCTGGTGCTGTACGGAAAGCAGAACGGATAATTGGTGGTCGCGAATCGAATCAAAGCGGCGCTTCAAGAGGTTGCCGAGGTCGACGGACAATACTTTGCTGTGGGTGCGAAACAGCTATGGGATGAGCGATCGCTTGCCAGGCGCGAGGTTCTGGTGGAAGAACTTCGGGAATTGTGTGAGACCGATCCGCAGGTTGCAGTGGAGAGCCATTCGCTCTTTGTTGCCATGCTGGAGCGGACAGCGAAGATCGAGGCACAACTGCGACAAGAGCGGAGCGAGATTGTGCAGGCACTGCAACACGCTGAGACCAGCTTGAAGCAGTTGGGTGCCTTTGGGGATCGTATCAGTGCAGATGCGACGCTTGTGAATCGACTCGTTTGACAGAATCAACTGGCTTGAGGCCTAAAACACACCTGCGGCAGATGCGCTTTGTTTTTACGCTTCTGCCGCAGATAGGCCGCTCCTATACACGAACGAACTAAGCCGGGTGGCCTAGTCCAGTTCGAGCAAGGCCTTTCTGACTTCTTTCACTACAGTTCCCCAGTCGCCGGCAATCTGCTGGCGGAAGAGACGCATGGATGGGTACCAGGGAGAATCGTCGCGGTGGAGGAGCCAGCGCCAGTCTGGTGCGTAGGGAAGCAAAGTCCAGACTGGTTTGCCGAGTGCGCCGGCGAGGTGAGCGACAGCGGTGTCGACCGAGACCACAAGATCAAGGCCCTCGATGGCGGCAGCAGTTTCACCGAAATCGACCAGTAGCGGCGAGAGATCGAGCAAGCCACTTGGCATCAAGCTGCGGCTGACTCCTTTCTGGAGGCCGAGGAACTGGAAGCCGGGCAGATCGAGAACTGGCCCCAGAGTACCGAGCGAGATCGAGCGATTGCGATCATTGCGGTGGTTCGGATTGCCTTGCCAGACCAGACCGACGCGGCGGCCTTGTTTGGGTAGCTCGGCAAAGACCTTTTGCCACGCGGCAGCTCGCTGACCCTCGACCAGTAGATAAGGTACCTGATTGGGGATTGTTTCGAGCCGGGTACGGAAGCAGGAGGGCAGGCTGGGAAAGGGTACTTGCCAGTCGACAGGCTCTAGATCGTCGATGTGGCTTACGCATCGCTCAAGGCCCGGGATCGAAGCGAAGAGAGGCTGGATCGCGGGTTGGCAGAAGATATGTACTCTCATGCCTGCATCGAGTAGAAGGCGGACATAGCGCGAGAAATGGATGGAGTCGCCAAAGCCTTGTTCTGAGTGGACGAGGATATTTTCACCCGGGCGGATCTTGCCATCCCAGCGGGGTATTTTCCAGTCCCACTGTTCGAGATCGCGTTGTGCAAGGCGGTGTTCATAGCCAGCCCAGCCGCGGGCAAAGTCTCCCATCAGCAGCGAGGCAAGACCGAGATTCATGGGGGCTTCGCGGTGGGAGGCGTGAATGGCGAGCGTCTCGTGGTACTCGTTTTGGGCTTCAGCCAGACGATTCAGTTTGAGGTAGCAGTTGCCGAGATTGTTGTGCGCTTCGCTGAATCCTGGGTCGAGCGAGACGAGGCGTTCGTTGATGGTAACTGCTTCCTGGAGGCGTTCTTCTTCCTGAAGTAGGACGGCAAAATTATAGAGGGCATCGCGATAGTCTGGCTTGACGAGGAGGGCGCGGCGGTAGGAGGCTTCGGCAGCGGCGAGATTGCCGGCGGCGACTTCGAGCAAGGCGAGGTTATTCCAAGCCTGAGCATAAGTGGGGCTGATGGCTACGGTTTGTTCATAGGCGCGGCGGGCTTCATCGGGGCGCTTCTGTAATGCGCGGGTAACTCCAAGATTGAACCAGGCCTCGGCATGGCGGGGCGCCTGGGCGACGAGGAGTTCATAGTTTTTAGCGGCATGATCGTTTTCGCCCTGGAGATGAAGGAGGTTGGCATAAGCCCAGCGGAGGTCGGCGCTGGATGGCTCGCCGACCAGAGCCTGGCCAATGCAGGCTGAAGCGCTGCGGTAATCGCCAAGCCGGGCAAAGGCTTCGCCGAGGTGGGCACAGTAGCGGGGGACGGGGCCATCGATCTGGATCGCCTTGCTGATCAGGTCAATCGCCTCTCCAGCCGACTGATGATCGAGTGCAATGAGGCCGAGTGCGTCGTAGGCGGCTGCATCTTTTGGGTTGCGCTCGAGACGTTTGAGGAGGAGTTCTCCCTGGTTCTCGATCTGGCTTTCAAGCAAAGGTGTGGTCATCGGTGGGTTCTCCTGTATTCGAAAGACGAAAAGTCCCGGACGGCCAGACCAGAGGGGCTGGCTGCCGGGACTTTGATCGACTTCAATTGGTTAGTTGGTTAAGAACTAACCCCGAAGGAGACTGAGGACCTGCTGGGGGGCCGAGTTGGCCTGAGCGAGGGCGGCGATACCGGCCTGCAATTGGATCTGGGCTTTGGACAGGTTGGCCGCTTCTTGAGCAAGATCCGCATCACGGATCCGGCTTTCGCTGGCGGCGAGGTTGGTGAGCTGGCTTTGAGCCAGGTTGACGGCGAAGCTGAACTGATTCTGACCGCGACCGACGACGGCTTGGGCATCGCCCAGGGCGCTTACGGCGTTGGAAAGAGCAGTTACAGCGGCTTCTGCTGAGGCCTGGGTATCGATGGTGGAGTTTGCTCCGGCACCGACGACAGCAGACTTGTCGATACCGCCGGTAGGCTGAGCCAGACCCGTGCCCCCAGCGGTTGCGCCGATGCCAACTTCAAAGCCCTTGACGGTGCTCAGGAAGCGGATCTTCTCCGCCCCACCAGTGTTTTCTTTGACCGCAAAGATGCGCTTCAAGG
>JBKJUN010000816.1:0-2165 GCA_046590555.1 Bryobacter sp.
GGCGCGGTCGATGATGCTGGGGCCGCGGCCGCCGCCTCCTTCAGGGCCGTGACAGCCGGCGCAGCCACCGAGGTAGGCTTTGCGACCGGCTTCGATGCGGAGGGCGTCTCCCATGAAGGGATGTTTGGCGGCTTCGTCTTCTTTGGCGTGTTGGGCGAAGAGGCTTGCGGCGAGTAAGGTGGCGATAAGGATGCGCTGCACAATAGTTGGGATTCTATACCCTTGTGCGCTTAGTTGCGCAGGAGAAGTCGTTGTGAGGTGAGCTTGTCGTCTTTGGATTCGTCGAGTTTGCCGAGGCGGAATTCGGCTTCAGCAAGAGCTGGCTGCTCTTACGGAGTGACGTGCTCCCTAATTTGACATCAACAAGCAACGAGGCAGGAAGCAGGGCATTTTTTGTTTTCCCCACAATATGTGACAATAGGGTCTATGGCCGAATCCAAGCTTGCTACCCGCGTGAATGCGAATTTTGTAATTCCGGACGATCCGGAATTGTCGACTTACCGCTTCATCATTGTTGCGGCCAAGCGTGCGCGTCAGTTGCAGAGCGGACAGCGGTCTTTCCTGCCGACGATGTCGCGCAAGCCTACCGTTGTGGCAATGGAAGAGACTCGTCGCGGTCTTGTGCAGTATCACAATGCTGCAGCTCCTGAGCCGAAGATCGAAGACCCCAGCTAGGACGCCATGCCTCAAGAAGGCGTCCGCCAGTCTTCTCCAGCCCGAATCATTCTTGGCATAGGCGGCGGCATCGCCGCCTATAAATCTGCCGAACTCGCCCGCATCCTCATCCAGCGTGGATATTCCGTGCAACCGGTGATGACACGTGCGGCTACTGAGTTCATTACTCCCCTTACCCTCTCTTCCCTTACGCACCGCAAGGTGATTACCAGCCTTTTCGCCTTACGCGAGGACTCAACCGCCGTGCTCTCCAGTGCAATTGAGCATATCGATGTGGCGCTGGAGAATGACTTGCTGATCGTTGCCCCGGCGACGGCAGACTTGATTGCCCAGTTTGCCCACGGGCTTGCTGGGGATTTTCTGACGACGATGCATCTGGCATTTACCGGGCCAGTGTTGCTTGCCCCGGCAATGAATACGAATATGTGGAATCATGCGGCGACACAGGCGAATCTGCGGGTGTTGCGGGAACGTGGCTATCACTTTGTGGGTCCGGATGCAGGGGATCTGGCTTGCGGCATGGTGGGGGCTGGCAGGTTGTCTGACCCGCTGGAAATTGCCGATGCGGCGACCGCAATTTTGAATGGCAGGCAGGATCTGGCTGGGGAGACGATTCTGATTACCGCTGGACCGACGCAGGAAGCGATTGACCCCGTGCGCGTGATTACAAACCGGTCTTCGGGCAAGATGGGTTATGCGATTGCCGAGAAGGCTGTGAGGCGTGGGGCCCGGGTGATTCTGGTAAGTGGGCCAGTGGCGCTGGCTGCGCCTCAGGGTGTCGAGTTGATTCGTGTAGAGTCGGCTGAGCAGATGAAGAATGCGGTGATGGAGCAATTGGATGCTGCTTCGATCTTTATCAGTGTGGCGGCAGTGGCGGATTACCGGCCGGCAAGCGCGGCTGATCAGAAGATGAAAAAGACTGCTTCGCGTTTATCGATTGAGCTCGAGCCGACGAGCGATATTCTGGCTGAGGTGGGGCGACGCAAAGGTGACCGGATCGTGATCGGGTTTGCAGCCGAGACGCAGAATCTGGCGGCAGAGGGCAAGCGGAAGCTCGAATCCAAGAACTGCGACATGGTGGTGGCCAATCTGGTAGGGCCGAATGGAACTGGCTTTGAGGGCGATGAAAACGAAGTGTTACTGATCACCCGTGACAAGGAGCCGGTTGCGGTGCCCAGGGCGGCGAAGAAGGAAATCGCACGTCATATCCTGGATGCGGTGCTGGATTTGCGATTGTCGGCGAGGGCTGCGCGGCAATGACCCCGGACCAGATCCGCCAATATCTCGAATACTATCGGGACATCGGCATCACACATTTGAATTTGCCGTCAGCACCGGCCAAGTTGAGCGCTAGTGCGCCCGTGGTGGCAGCGCCGCCACCGATTCCAAAAGTAAAGGCTCCCGTCATGGACCTGGTTTTGCCAACTCTGGCACCCGAGGGCGATACACTCGCCAAGATTCGCGAAGACACTGTCGGGTTCACTGTGGAC
>JBKJUN010000961.1:0-17908 GCA_046590555.1 Bryobacter sp.
GCGATGATGGAAACCCGCGATCAGATGGTCGCCGCGATGATCTCGCCCGACATGGTCTATAAGTCCTTGGATATGAGTGACACCACCTACCGCATGTTTGGCAACGTCGGAATCGTACAGACCAAGATGATGGTAAACAATGCTCAAAAAGGTGTGCCGAAGACAATTCCGTTGAGCGTTTTGATGGTTTGGGTGAAAGATAAAGGTGTTTGGCAGTTGACCGCTCGCCAGACCACACGACTCCCATAGGATTCGATAAAATGGGGTTGCCATGACACGTAGACATTTACTCTTAGCTGGCGCGGCAACCCCACTGCTTGCGCAAAAGACCGAGTCTGAATTGATTCAGAAGATCCGTAAAGAACTGCTCATGCTTCCTTACTACGGGTGCTTCGACTATTTGACCTTCAAACTCGAAGACACCAAAGTGACGCTGGGCGGTTATGCGATGCGGCCAACGCTCAAGGATGACGCCGAGCGCAGCCTGAAGTCGATTGAGCGGATCTCGAAAGTAGAAAACGAGATCGAGGTTTTGCCGCTTTCTCCGAACGATGACCAGATACGCTGGGCTGTGTTTGGTGCCATTTATCGCGATCCTGCATTGTCTCGCTACGCCCCGGGTGGCGGCTTGTATGGTGGTCCTATTAGTCGAAGACGAGGGGGAGCATTCTTCGGTGGGCCTTTTGAGAGTTGGAACATGCCTGCCGGGACGCTTGAGCCGCTGGGCTCTTTTCCAATTCACATCATTGTGAAAGCAGGAAATGTGATCCTTGTTGGAATTGTTAATAACAAGTCTGATTCCGACCGCGCGAACATTCTCGCTAATGGAGTTTCAGGAGTCTTTGGTGTGAAGAACTTGCTTGCCGTCGAGAAGGCTGAACCCCGCAAGAAATAGCTCTCAGTCCAACCAGACTGCAACAATGGTGACCCACAGGAGTTGCGCCGTGAGCAAATGCGAGATCTGCATCCATCCTGGTGCAGCCAGCCAAATATTGCCCATTCCCAACGCGACTTGAATCACAACTAAACCCATACCAGCTAAAGCCCAACGGCTCTGATTGCGGCGCTGGAGAAAACTCAGCACTCCAAAAACGATCGCTGCGGTAATTGCTGCAACTACCGGATGCACCACTCGCAGACGAATGAGGAAGTGCTGGCCGGGTGAGACGTCTTCACGGATCTTTGCGATCAGCTCGGGACCCATGGACGGTTGTATGGGGAAAATGGTGTCGCCCAGGGCGGTGACAGCACCAGTTGCGTTGGTGATCACCAGCACAGCCATAGCGAGCCAGATCAGGCCTCCACTGTAGGCGTTGCGGTATCGCTCCGCACCAGCCTTTACGGCAGTTGCTACTGCACAAAGCATGAGAATCATTGTGTTGACCAGGTGCAGGGAGATCACTACCGCCCGGCTCATAGAGGCGTCGTTTTCAACCAGTTCCTGCTTTACCAGCACGGCACCAATAAAACCTTCGACCAGCAGAAAGAAGAACATACCGACAGCCCACGGCAATGCCGGAGATTTCTTGCGCCAAGCCCAACCCAGCAGTGCCAGACCCATCAGGCCCGATAGCCCACTCGTGATGCGATGGGTGAATTCGATGATCGTTTTGACACTCGGCTCGACGGGTAGAACGACTCCCTGACACGTCGGCCAATGATTTCCGCAGCCTGCCCCAGATCCTGAGATACGCACCCAGGCTCCGAAGAGGATGACAAAGATCAGGTATCCGACAAAGGCCCAAGCCAACTTCTGCATACCTATAGGATAGGTCGCCGCTTGTCCCGGAATCACTTTATCTGAGCTGCACCAGTTTCAACTGGCCGCAGGCTGCATAAATATCGCGGCCACGCGGCTTGCGCACATAGCAGTGGAAAGCCTTCATGATGATGCGCTGGAATCGATCTACGCGCTCGTCTGTCGGCGTTTCATAAGGAATGCCTGGGCCAGGGTTGAGCGGGATCAGATTTACCTTGCAGGTGAGACCTTGAAGTAATGCGACGACACGCTCGGCATCAGCGTCGCTGTCGTTGACCCCGCCTAGCAGGACGTACTCGAAGAAAATGTACTCTTTCGGCTTCAGGGGAAATTTGCGGCAGGTTTCGAGCAACTCAGCGAGATGCCACTTCTTTGTGATTGGCATGATCTCCTGACGCTGCTCCTCGCTGGAGGCATTGAGACTGATCGCAAGTCTGGGGCGGATGGCGGCTTGAGCCAGTTCTTCGATCTTGGGAATCAGCCCTGACGTAGACAAACAAATACGCCGCTCGCCCATGCTGATCCCGCGCTGGTCTATCAGGATGCGCGTGGCCTTCAAGACACTGTCGAGGTTCATAAGTGGCTCACCCTGGCCCATCATGACGATGTTCATGGTGCGGCTCTTGGGCGCGAGGTTGTGTCTTTTCATCACATGGAGGACCTGGCCTACGATCTCGCCCGCAGTGAGGTTTCGTTCAAGGCCCATCAGTGCAGTAAGGCAGAATTTGCAATCCACCGGGCAGCCCACTTGTGAAGAGATGCAAATCGTATCGCGGCTGCCTTCGGTCATGAAGACGGTCTCAACCGTCTTACCGTCGTGGAGTTGCATGAGGTAACGCACGGTACCGTCAGAGCTGACGTATCTTTGGGCCTCAGTGAGGGCACCACTTCGGAATTGATCGCGGATGGGCTCAGGAATCAGAGTGGGGTCGAAGCTGCGTTGGGCGTAGACCGAATCATAGACTCGACGCGCGTGGAATTTAGAGTAGTTCGGGGCAAAGGCTGCTTCGAGGTCAGCAAGCTCCATCCCGATAAGATCAGTCACTCTACCATTATCGCGACATCAGGCCAGCGCCGGTTGCAAAACGTGACCGTGAACATCGGTGAGGCGGCGCTGCAAGCCGTTGTGATACCAAGAGAGGCTCTTGTGGTCAAGGCCCAGCAGGTGAAGGATGGTGGCGTGCAAGTCGTAAATTGTTACCGGGTCTTGCACCGCCTTGTAACCCATTTCGTCAGTGGCACCGTAGCTATAGCCTTTCTTGAGGCCGGGCCCTGCCATGAAGGACGTATAGCCCTCGGGGTTGTGATCACGGCCCCCTTCACCCAGACCCTGGCTGATCGGCAGACGGCCGAATTCAGTGGTGAAAACAACGAGCGTTTCATCGAGTAATCCGCGCTCTTTGAGGTCACGTAAGAGAGCGGCCGTGGGCTTATCGAGAATCGCTGCGTTGTTATTGTGATTTGCGACCAGGTCTTCGTGAGCATCCCAATTAACGCGGGGCTCGCCGAAGTGGCCGCCGTTATAAAGCTGAATGCAACGGACACCTTTTTCGATCAGGCGCCGGGACAGCAGGCAGTTGTAGCCGTAGTCGCGAGTGATCGGATCGTTGAGCCCATAGCTCGCTCTGGTGGCTTCCGATTCGCCCGAGATGTCAGTTACATCCGGTGCACTAATCTGCATCTTGGCGGCAAGTTCGTAGGCCTTGATTCTCGATACCAGAGCGTCTTCTCCCGGGTTGTGCTTGAGATGCTCTTCGTTGAGCGCGCTGAGAAGATCATAAGAGGCAGCTTGGGCTTTCGCGTTCACACCTGCTTTGGGTTGCAGATCGGCGATTGGGTTTCGTTGATCTCCGAAGATCACTCCCTGGTGCGAAGCGGGCAGGAAACCGTTGCCCCAATTGGCGACACCGCAGGGCGGGAAGCCACGGCGATCTGGTAACACGACGAAGGACGGCAGGTTCTTGTTCTCAGACCCAAGCCCATAACTGACCCAAGATCCGATCGAAGGAAAGCCCTGAAAGATGAAGCCTGTCGACATCTGGAACAAGGCAGGGCCGTGAGCGTTGCTGCGCGAGACCATCGAATGGAAGAAGGTCATGTCATCGACAAGCTCGCCCATCTGCGGCAAGAGGTCCGATACATATTTGCCGCTTTTACCCTTGGGGCGGAATTGCCAGGGTGACTTCATCACGGTGCCCCGCTTGCCAAAAAACGGTGTAATGGCGTTGGCACCCTGTGTTTCTTTGCCGTGGTGTTTGACTAGTTCCGGCTTGTAGTCAAAGGTGTCGATCGAACTGAGCCCGCCCGGCAGAAAGATCATGATGATGTTCTTGGCTTTGGGGGCAAAGTCAGGTTTGGGGATGCGAAGCCTGGCCGGGGCAGCCGATGCGGTGTCCTGGGCGAGCAGTTGAGCTAGGGCAATACCGGCGAGTCCACCGCCCATCTCCCACAGTGCCTGACGGCGCGTGAGGGGCGAAGTCTGGGATTGACAATTCTTATGGGACATAGACAAACTCGTTCGCGTTAAATAAGGCTCTGGTGTAAATAGGTAGCGGCTGGCTGGACAGGAATCGACTCCCGAGACTCAGCTCTGCACCATTTGGTTCGCGCCCGTAGAGCAATTCGTAGGCGCGTCGAATTTGATCCACTGCCTTGCTTCCGGCTTCTTTCTGAAGGCGGTCCGCGAACAAACCAGCTTGTCTGAGAACGAAGTCGTTGTTCAGCAGCGTCAAGGCCTGAACTGGTGTGTTTGAAACGCTTCGCTGAGGAGTGGCAACTGAAGGATCAGGACAATCAAAACTGTCCATCATGATCCTTTCACCGCCACGAACCACGAAACGATAGATAGCTCGGCGCCACACCTCCGGGCCATCGTTGTCGAGCGTTTCGTAAATGAAGGCTCCTCGTTCCTTCTTCTTCTGAAGAAAAAAGCTCGGGCCGCCAATGGGGTCCAGGCGAAGCTGCCCGCTAGCATGCAGGATCGAATCACGAAGCATCTCTGCGTCCATACGCTTCAGCGGCATGCGCCAAATCATGCGATTGTCGCCATCTGCCGCAAAGGCCTGCTCATTCATTGCAGAGCTTTGCCGGTAGGCATCGGATATAAGAATCTGGCGGTGCAACCATTTGATGCTCCATCCGTTTTCCATGAAAGATACGGCGAGCCAGTCGAGGAGTTGCGGATGCGAAGGGCGGTCCCCATTAAGTCCAAAATCGCTGGGCGTATTGACGAGACCGTTGCCGAAATGGTTGTACCAGATGCGGTTGACCAGCACGCGCGCCGTAAGCGGATTCTTGTCGCTGGCGATCCAGTTGGCAAGGGCAATGCGGCGTTCGCTATCAGTAGCTGTTGCAGACAAGCCAAGATTGGGATCGATCTGACGTACAGCACTGAGTGCGCCCGGGCTCACTTCTTCAATCGGCTTCGCGACGCTGCCTCGATCCAGCAAAAACGCCTTATCCATTGCATGAGGCTTTGCTGCGTAAAGACGCATGGGCTCTGGTATCGCAGCGAGCTCGATCTCGATTCGTTTCCGTTCTTGCTGAAGCGCTGCCCGCTGACTCGCTTTCTCTGGCCCTAGCTTTGCAAGGAGTTCAGCTTCGCTAACCCGAGGTAGGTCCAGTTCAAGATCCCTTATGTGATCGAGAGATGAGCAAAGAGTCTGCCACGTCTGGCCATCGTTTGATGCTTCAAGGCGGAAGACCCTCGGCATGCCTGTATTACGACCGGTCTTCTGATCGGTCCACCAGAAGATCTTGTCGATCGCTTTGGCTTCGGGATTGGCGATTTCGATATAGACTGGTGCATCCTCACTAGCCTTCGAGCTGCCGGCCCAGTTTTCAACCTTCAGCCCGGCAGGTTGTAATTCGAGATGTACCAGTCGGGGACGATCACTTTGGTGATTCGTGATCACCAGCCGAAGCTTGGTGGATTTGTCCGCAGCAAAAGCATTGCGATTCCAGATTGGATTTAGCGGCATTCGACGAGGATCCGAGATGCGTTGCTGGTCAAAGGCGCGGTATCGATCAAGCAGCATCGTAGATCGCACCGGGTCTTCGATATCTGCCAACTTTTGGGTAGTCGTGTTCATCCGGTTGCGAATCGGCTTCGTCTGAGTATCGTAAGCTTTGATTTCTTCCTCTTTGGCGACGCGGCGAGTGCCGAAGGTCACTCCCCCATATACGGCTGTGAGCCGATAGAAGTCTTTGCTGGGGATAGGGTCAAATTTGTGGTCATGGCAGCGGGCGCAATTTACTGTCAAAGCCTGAAAGGTATGAAAGGTTGTTGTCGCCATATCGTCGAGTTCGTCTACTCGGGCGGCGGCAGCAAGCAGCTTGTCTTTGTTCAGCTCCGCACTCACCTGATCCCATGGGCCTGCCACGAGGAAGCCAGTGGCGGCAATCATTTTGGGGTTCGTGGGTTCGATTAGATCGCCGGCAATTTGCTCTCGTATGAACTGCGTATAAGGTTTGTCGGTGCGGAAGGCGTCAATGACGTAATCACGATAGGGCCAGGCGTGAAGCCGCTCATAGTTGTGTTCTCCGCCATCTGTCTCGCCGAAACGCACGACATCGAGCCAATGGCGAGCCCATCTTTCCGCATAGTGCGGGGAGGCTAGCAGATACTCGACTGTATCTTCATAACTTCGTTTGTAGTCTTCTGGCTGAGGCGGCAATCCAGTCAGGTCGAAATGCAAACGGCGGATGAGGGTGCGCTGATCGGCTCTTGGGTTTGGGCTAAGGCCGTTCGCCTTCAGCTTCGCAATCAGAAACTCATCGATGGATTTGTTGGAAGTCTTGACGGGTGTGCGGAAGGACCAGAATTCGCGCTTATTGTTTGCAGTTTGTGTCCAGAGACTGGAAATACCCAATAGCAGCGCAATACTGAACCGTTTCATATTCTCCTATTGGTATCACAAGGATTGATTTTCAGCGACTTGCTGCAAGTGCCTGATCAAAGCTCCCGAGCATCGTTTTGACGCTTTTGGCTTCGTCCATGTCGGGGTTGAGGGTGAGCATACGTTGGAAGTGTTTGCGGGCAACGGCGAGGGTTTCGAGCGATCCGGTGGCTTGGGCTTGGGTCGCGTAGATCAAGCCGCTCAAGTAATGCGAGTAGGGATAGTCAGGATCATACTGAAGACTCTTCTGACAAAAGAGTGTTGCGTCGGCAAGCTTCTTGTCGCGGAAGGCACAATCGCAAAGGCCGAAGTAAGCCATGCTGCGAAGGTCTTGCCAGATGTCTTTCTGTGCCGCACGCCGCCGCTTTCCTTGGCCAATCAAAAAGCCGACGACATAGTAGTTGAGGTTGCCCGACATCCCTGAGTCGAAATTGCTGAAGCGCAGATAATCGACGTATTCTTTGCGAGATTCTTTGTAGCTGCCCTTCATCCGCAAGCTTTCGGCCAGCCAGAAATGCGGCTCGGCGATATTGGGGGAGATCGCGATTGCGGCACGTGCGCTGTCAATGGCATCGTCGTAACGCTCTTTGATTCGGTAAGCCTGAGCCCGCAAGTAAAGGGTCTGCAGATCCTTGGGGTTTCGCTTCAAGACAACATCAAACTGGCGAACGCTCTCGTCGACATTTCCAATGTCGAGCAGCATGCCACCGTAGCTGGAGCGAGCCTCTGAATAGTCGGGGTCAATCTTGATAGCGGTGTCGAAGTACTGCTTGGCCTTGGCTTGATCAAACAAGGCATTGTAGCTACGACCGAGGTAAAGTGCAGCCTGGCTATAAGTAGCATCGGCGGCGAGCGCTTGACTAAAGTGCTCCACCGCCTTCTTGTAGTTTTGCTCAAAGCCTTTGTTGTAGAACTCAAGTCCCTTCTCAAACTGATCCACTGCGGCCTTGGGGCGCTTTCGCGGAATCAGGATCTGGATTTTGACTGTGGATTCCTGGCCCGGATAAACCATTTCTTCACGAGGGCCGTCCGGCTCGTAGCCCATCTTCACACCCTGCACCTGATGAGTGCCGGGCCGCAGGCCGGGCAGCCGCAACGGAGTGCCCTTGCTTGCTACCCCAGCGCTCTTGCCATCCACAAAAACTTCTACTTCTTCGCGGTTGGTCTCAAAAATGAGAGTGCCAAACTTCGGTGCCGGTGGAGGCGCAGCGGTAGCATAGGAGGGCACGTAGGCGATCAGCATCTCCGGATCAAAACTTCCCCGATCCGACCTCGGCGTCTGCTTTCCTTTGGTCGCCTCACGGACGTTCTTGCGAACATACTCTGTCATCTCCACTGCCGTCACTTGGCCATCGCGATCATCATCGGCTTCTCCTTCCATGCCCTTGACGACATAGTAGGTAAAAACACCATGGCCTCCACCAAAATCGGGCGACTCGAAACTGCGCTCCTGGTCGCGTGATGCTGTCAGGCTGAACATGTTCTTGTCGAGATTCTGCCAGAGGTTGTTCAAGTTGTCAGCACGTGTTTCCGAAGTGACAAATCCCGAGTGGCAACTGTCGGTAAGCAGCACCTTCCATTTGGCTTTGACTTTTTGACCCACTGTCTTGGCCAACGCTTCCATCGGGTAGCCGCTACCAGCGATGTTGTTAAGGCTGAAGTCATAAGGAGCCAGAAAACCCTTGCCCTGGTGCACGAAGCCGTGACCGGCAAAGTATATGAACACCCGATCGTTTTCATTGGCCACGCTTGGCAGCCAGACCTCGAGCTCCTGCTTCAGGTTGGCGAGCGTAGCCTTTGGCCCAAGCAATTTCTTCACATTCTCAGACCGGAAGTTTCCGCCTTCGAGGCTGATCAGGATCGAATACAAAGCGTCTGCATCGCGCTCAGAATAGGCTAGGTGAAGGTCTTTCGGTAGGTTCTGGTAGGCACCCACTCCCATCACAATGGCGTAGCTACGCGGGATCTCCACCTTCTTTGTCATGAGCTGGCTTTCGCCTTCAGGAAATGGGTCAGCCTCCACCTTTAGATCGCGGGCTTTCTTTGGGTCAGCTCTTTGTGCGAAAAGGAAAGTAGTTGAAATCAGGATTGAGAACAGTAGCTTCATTTGTGCGTCAGCGTCACTTCTGCCGTCACACGAGGTTCATCCCCTCGCTTGCTGGCTACATAGGCTGCGTGCTCAAAGCGTGGGCCCTGATTGGAACTTTTCTGTTCGCCTTCCACTTTTTCGACGATCAGATCGCGAGCGTACATGGTGCGAACACGATCCACAAAGGGATCTCCGAAGTTGGTGTTGCTTGCGAGAATGATGCCCGGAGCTGGCCGGATCGGTGCCGACGGTGAGGCTGCTGGAACTTGGTTGCGGTCAGGGGCGACCTTATAAATCAGACCATCAAAATCTGGTTCTGGCTTTCGACTGAATACGATAAAGATTCGCTCTTCCCCAGGCTGCTCGTCAAACTTGAATACGAAGCCGGCCGGGATTGTGTAGGCTTGGTTGGGGCCGACCCTGTTATCGCCTCCCGAGATCTGAGGAGAAGGGAAGAGAGGGCTCCACTTTCCAGAGCTACCCCGGGCGAGGATGTATAAGTAGCCGAAATCATTTACTTCAACTCGAACATTGATGCGATCACCACTTTTGAACGCCTTGGTCGTCGGGACTTCTTTTTTGTTCCCGTCTGGCATCAGTTCGGTAATTGTCCAACGCATCGCCAGGCCACCACCTTGAGAAGTTGTGTCGGAGGCCAGCCTTACCGGCAAGGGCTGTTCACCAAAATCGGCAGATGATCTCTGCCGCTGGTTTTTGGCTTGCTCTACCGGTTCCTTCGGCTTCGGCGTTGAAGGTGTCTTCTTCGCACCTGCGGTGACAGCAGGCGGCGGCGGTGCTGATGGCTTTGCCCCGTAAAAGATTTCACGCGCAGTGAGTCTCGGCCCAGAGTCCGTACTGGCCTCTTGCGACCAAACCAAGCCGCTGCCCAGCAGCGCGATCAAACTAGTCCTCAGAAACATAACCATTCCTCCAAATTCTTCTTCAGTATATTCTTATAGAACGATATGCAAACACTTAACGTTCGCCAGTCTCTCGCTCGAACTCTAATTTTGTTAATCTTCCCAATGAGTTCATTTGCTCAAGAGTCGGCATCACCAACTGGTGCTCCCAAGCTCAACATTGTCTTGATTAGCAGTGAGGGTGCCATCAACAACATCAAAAGTCGTACTGCACGCGAAACAATCGTTGAGGTCAGAGACGAGAACAATAAGCCTGTAGCTGGTGCCGCTGTAGTCTTTTTGTTGCCCGATTCGGGTCCCGGTCTTGTCAGCTCAAATGGCAGTCGCATAATCTCTACTGTGACTGACACCAACGGCCGTGCTGCTGCCCGGGGATTGAAACCGAATGGCCAGTCTGGGCAATACAACATCCAGGTTCGAGCCAACTTTCAGCAGTCTTTCGGTCAGCTCGCAGTGAGCCAGTCAAATATAGTAGCGGCAGGAGCAGCGATTTCAGGTCTTACCGCTGCATTAATTGTTGTTGGAGCCGCCGCAGCAGCTGGCACCGCCTATGCGGTGACTCGCAATAGCGGCCCAGGTAGAGGAACTGTTGGCGTCAACCCTGGCACGCCTTCTGCAGGAGCACCCCGCTAATGAAATCCCAGCGAATCACACAAAACCTCATACTGGTTGGATTATTGGCTATGGCTATGCCTGTCTGGCCCCAGGCATCCAATTTCCCTCCTTCTTTTTCCACTTTCAGTTTGCCGCAGGGGCAAGTCGGCACCGCATATTCAACGTCAGTGATTGCAAGTTCGGTCTCCGGCAGTGCATCTCCTTTCTCGTTCGCCATCTCTGCAGGTGCTCTACCTCCAGGTCTGACCCTTGCTCCCCAGACAGCAGTCATACAAGGCCTGCCCTCACTGCAAGGAACCTTCAACTTTTCTGTCACTGTGACCGACGCCCAAAATAGAACTGCCACCGCTCTAACGCAAATTATCATCACCAATACGGCCAATCTTCCCATGGTGACGACAAGCTCTTTTCCAGTCGGCGTGCTCGACCAAACCTATCCTGCTACCACAATCACTGCAACGGGGGGCACAGGCACTGGTTATATCTTCGTCTCGCTTGTACAGTTGCCCCCAGGCCTCACTCTCAGCAGTATAGGGGTTCTCAGCGGAACCCCAACCAGCCCTGGGGACTTCCCCGTCACGATCAGAGTCAGTGACAGCAACAATACAATCAGCACCCGCAACTACATCATTTCCGTCACAGGTTTCTATTGTCCGATTGGCTATGCAATTTTTGGTTCGCCCTACAATGACAGCCTATTTACGAGCCCCTTTATCGCAACCAGTTTTGCCATCACCGGCGGGCAACTGCCTACGGGACTCTCGTTAAATACAACTAATGGTCAAATCACGGGAACTACAAATTCTCCTGGTACTTTCACCTTTACCGTGCTTGCAACGAATGCTCAGGCGCAGCAGATCTCCAGAAGCTGCAGTATTACTCCCCAGAGCGCATTGCAAACTACCAGTTCCCGGACGACGGCAAGACTGGGAGTCCCATATCGCTCCTTTGTTAGTGCGATCGGCGGAGTCTCCGCCTATTCGCATGCGATTCTAACCGGCTCGCTACCGGCCGGTTTGACTCTCGAAGCATCGACGGGTCGCATCAGCGGAACTCCAACAACAGCCGGAACCTATACGGCTCGGATTCGGACACAGGATTCCCTAGGAACGACAAACGATCTCGATCTGACGATCTATGTTCTGGCGCGCGACTATCAACCGATCCTCCGCTGTCCTTTACCCGTAGCCATCCCGAGCGGTTTTTATAACTCGGGGTTGAGTCTCAATTCGATGCTAAATCCCAGCTATTCGATATCTGGGAGTCTGCCACCCGGATTCAGTCTGAATACTTCGACTGGTCAGATCTCGGGCTCCAGTACCGGTTTTGGGACCTATACATTCACTGCCGCCGCTTCGATTCCCGGATTCGACCCAATCACTGCCTCGTGCTCGATATTTTTAGGTGAAAGCAGCACCGCTAGCCTAAACTTGGCTTGCCCCGACCAAACTGACATTCTCGTCGGTGAACCCTATGCTTCACCCGCGATTGCCTCGGGAGGCAGAAAACCATACCAGTTCACTTTGTACCAGACCTCATTGCCAGCAGGGCTGAGTTTAGATGGGAACACGGGGCTAGTTTCAGGGTCACTGTCTACAGCCATCCCGAACTTCACTTACATACTACGAGCCTCCGATACGACAGGATTTTCCTCAGCACAAAGTCCGCTTTGCAACACCACAGTTATCAATAGCACGCTGCTCACGATTCAGACGAGCACCCTGCCAAATGGCGCTGTTGGCGTCAATTACTCCGCCGCAATCCAGATCGGAGGTGGAAGTTCTCCATACACAGCAAGCGTAATTTCTTCCTTGCCTCCAGGTCTGTCTTTTGCTGTTGTTGGCAACCAGGTAATAATTTCTGGAAATCCCTCTCAGGGCGGTACAACTGCGTTTCGACTGACCGTGCGGGACAGCGTTTTACAACAGGCGTCTCGCGATTATACAATCACGATCAATGTTTCTGACCCGCTGCGGTTTACCACTAATGTTGTCAACGGTGCCACGGTTGGAGTGAACTACTTCGCTACTTTGGGTGCTGCCGGAGGATTCCCACCTTACCGTTTTGCTCTCACCGGTGGAACTCTTGCGCCGGGCACCTCCTTAGGCCCTGATGGTTCGATTCGTGGTGTGCCGACAACAGCAGGTACTTTCCGCTTTGATGCAGAAGTAACCGATGTCGCTGGCGGTCGCGCTGGCGTCACTTTGTCTCTTGTGGTCTTTCAGGGAAACTTCAGACTTGGCTGTCCCAACCTTCAGGGCGAAGTGGGAGTGCCTTACAGTTCGCAAGCGAATATCCTCGGTGGATCTCAACCCTACAGTTTCTATGTCGCTTCCGGACAATTGCCCGGTGGCTTGAGTCTCGATCCCGTGACTGGAACGATCAGTGGCCGACCGGCCACGATCGGTGCTTTTATCTTCGTATTCGGCGCAACAGACGCCCGTCAGGCTCAAACCCAGACCCAGTGTTCAATCGGAGTTCTGGGTGGAGCGCTGCGGATTCTCACCGAGGGCCCAATTCAGACTAAGGCTGCAGAGCCGTATCTAGGTCAATTGGAAGCTGCTGGCGGCCAAGCGCCCTACCAGTGGGTAGTTCTGAATGCTGCACCGGAGGCCGGATTGACTGTAGCGGCCAACGGCTCATACACAGGCAGGGCAACAAAGAAGGGCAGTTTCGCTGCAACACTCCAGGTACGAGATGCCGCAGGTGCCTCGGCGACCAAGGCAATATCCATCGTGGCATCGGATTCGACACTCACTCTTGCCTGTCCGCCGCTTACCAGTTTCCGGCTGGGCGTTAGCTCAAACGGGCAGTTTGTAATGACGGGTGGGCAAGCACCCTATCGCCTGTCATTGTTCTCGGGCACTCTACCGCCAGGCCTCGAGCTAGATAATTCAGGCAACTTCACTATCCGGGCTCAGCAAGCCGGCACATTCCCGGCACAATTCCAGGCTGTCGATGAAACCAATACTTCAGCTACGGCTCGTTGCACTTTTGAAATCACCGGGGAGTCCTTCACGATCACAACTGATTCGCTGGCAAATGGCCGATCGGGAACCGCTTATTCGGCAGCGGTGAGTTCTCGCGGTGGCGTGGGCGCGGTTCGCTACAGTTTGACCAATGGCGGATTGCCCATCGGGCTTGACTTCAACTCGACCGACGGTTCGATCAGCGGCACCCCAGAGCAAGATGGCACTTTCAACTTCGGTGTCAGCGCCTTCGATGAATTGCAGCGACGGGCTACAAAGGCCCTGTCCCTGACCATCGAGAATGGCAATTTGCCATTTCGGATTACGACTTCGTCCCCCTTGTCGGATGGATTCGTGGGCCGTGCGTATTCAGCTGGTTTTGCCGCCGAGGGTGGCAAGGCACCGTACGTGTTTTCCATCACCGGTGCTCCGGCCAATCTCTCCGCCAGCGGCGATAGTCTTGCTGGAACACCTTCTTCGGCTGGCCAATTTACGATCGCAGTCTCTGTTCGTGATGCCAGCGGAGCAGCTGCTTCGAAGTCGTTTTTGCTGCGTGTGAAGGCCGATGGCTTGATCATTCTGACGGATTCGCTTCCTGACGGCGTCGAAGGCCAGCCCTATTCAATTGGCGTTGCGCGTGAAGGCGGCAGAGCTCCCTTTAGTTGGTCTATTATAAGCGGCGCGATTCCCCCCGGAGTGGAGTTTAATCCGTCGAGCGGCAACTTCGAGGGAAGTCCTTCTCGAAGCGGTTTATACGCAATGACTGTCGAAGTGACTGATGCAACTGGAGCGAATTCTCGACGAAGCTACTCCTTTGAAGTGCGTCCTCCTGGAGTGGACCGCCTGTCGATTACGACTGCATCACTCCCAAATGGCAATGCAGGCGTCGCTTACTCTTCCACCCTTGGTGCTACCGGAGGGCGGGCCCCTTATGGCTGGACGATCAGCGGCGATCTACCGGCAGGTCTCACTTTCTCAACTGATGGCACAATTAGCGGCACACCTCAGACGATCGGGACGGCAACATTTCAAGTTTCAGTTGTCGACACCCTTGGCTTGAAGGCCTCAAAGGTTTTGAGCCTCACCATTGGTACTTCGAGTGTGCCTGCTCTTTCCATCGAAAACCTGCCAGATTCAACTACGCCGAACCAGACTTTGCCACTTACCCTACGCATGGCCAGTTCGTTTGGAGTACCCGTCTCTGGGCGCCTTACGCTGGTCTTCGTACCGGACTCAATTCATGGAGCTGATGATCCAGCCATACGCTTCGCAAACGCGTCTCGGACTCTCGATTTCACGATTCCAGCCGGCTCAACTACAGTTACCATCATCGGCACTGCTTCGATCGCAACAGGAACTCTCGCTGGTACCATCCGCATCGATAGCGTGCTCAATTTTGCTGGCGCGTCGGTGCCCGGTCCGACCCGTTCGATTCTCATACGCCGCGCTGTTCCGGTGATTACGACGTTGACCTTGACTCGAACTGGAAGCGGATTCGATATCCGGGTTGAAGGTGCTACCAACACCCGCCAACTGAGCGAAGCCCGAATCACCTTTACGGCTTCTGGTAACGTGGATTTGACAACTGCAAGCCAGTTGACTGTCAACGTAAGTGCCGCGATTCAAGCTTGGTTTGCCAGTGCCGCCAGTCAGCCCTTTGGCGGCAGATTTTCCTTAACGATCCCCTTCACTGTCAGTGGAGACTCTGGTGGAATTACCGGCGTAAGTGTGATCATTACAAATGGTGAAGGCGCTTCTACTGCTGCAAACGCCAACTAGATGAGATGAATGGCCGTCGCTTCCTTTCCGCGCTCAGCAGCACTGTCAGCCTGACAGCGGCACAGCAGAGTAAAAGGCCGAACATACTTCTCGTAGTTGCCGTCGATCTCGGCTACGAGTGCCTGGGGTGCAACGGCGGGACATTCTATCGAACTCCAAATCTGGGCCGTATGGCGGCCCAGGGAGCCCGTTTTACCCATGGCTACGCACAGCCGCTCTTAGTCGAACGTCAAGATTTTCAAGGCTGTTAAAGACGAGTACGGCGACGATCACTGGTTGTACCTCTCCCAAAGGAAGGATTTGCGACGACCTGATGATCAAAGGCGACAGGGGTAATCCTCGGGACTGGATCTATAGCTGGCACGATCTGCGGCCCGGTTGGGACAAGGATCAAATCAAACTCGAAGAGTGGGTCCGAAACAAACGTTGCAAGCTCTACCGCGATGGGCGACTTTTCGATATCTCCTCTGATCCACACGAAGAGCATCCTTTGATTCCGGAAGCCGATCAAGACTCAACTGAGGGTCGCCGCGCCCTTCAGCCATTGCTAAATTGAATGAAACGAAGCTAAAAACCGTAGATTATCCTTGACGTTAACTACGGTTAAGTGTAATGTCGAAGTAGGCGTTATGCTTTACCGATTACCTGCTGCTACATTTCTATGCGTACTGTGCTTAAGTGGCCAAAGTGGTGCCGTTCTCGATTTGTCTGTAAAGGACGCGTCTGGAGGCCCAATCGGCGGTGCTATGGTGACGCTTAGCCTTGATGCGGGTGGGGCAGAGCAACAGCGACGGACAGATGCAGAAGGGCATTTGCGCTTTGCCAATTTGCCCTGGCAACGCTTCCGAATCGCTGTACAAGCGCTGAATTTTGGCTCACAACAAAAAGTCATATCCCTGCGCTCGAATGTTCCTGAGAAGATCGAATTCATCCTTTCCATCGCAGGTGCTACCGAAAGCCTGATCGTAATGGAGAAGACCGATGTGGCCGTGGATCCAGAGCAAACCGGCAGCCGAACTCTGATATCGCGGGAGTCAATTGAGCAATTGGCAAAGGGTGGAGGATCGCGCGGCATAGAACAGGTTCTGGCGACGTTCCCCGGATTTGCCCAGAATGCCAACGGAGCAATCCATCCACGAGGAGCTCACAATCAGATGACCTTCGTAGTAGACGGCATGCCGATCAGCGATCAGTTGGGTGGTGCCTTTGCCAATGCAATTGATCCGGCACTGGTAGAAACTCTGGAACTCTACACAGGCAACATTCCAGCCGAGTATGGCAACAAGGTCAGCGCCGTGGCACAGATCACAACGAGGTCAGGTTTCGGCCTCGGGCGTAAATTTTCAGGAAGCCTCAGCGGGCAAGCCGGTCAGTTCGATGCGCTGAGTCAAACACTGCAAATGGCAGGAGAAAGCGGCAAGCTGTCGTGGACAGCAATGGTGCTTGGTGTAAAGAGCAATCGTTACCTCGATAGTGTCTCGCTCGACAATCTTCACAACGGCGGCAACTCGCAACGCTTCTTCACACGGCTCGATTATCAGGCTTCTGGGCGCGATACGATTCGTCTCTTTTCGATGGGTGGACAAGCTGGCTTTGAAAGTGCCAATCTTCGTAGTCAGCATCAAAACGGGATGCGACAGCGCCAGGCCCTGAGCGATGCGAGCATCGCAGGATCCTGGCTGCATGTTCTAGATGCCACGAGCACCACTGAAGTGAATCTGAGCTGGCGGCCTTCGCGAGCTCAATTGCTGCCAAGTGATGGCGATACCCCGGTTACGGCCTGGCAGGATCGGCGGGCGGCCACGCTCAATGCCAATGCCCGTTATTCGAAAGTTTGGGGCCGTCATCAACTTCGGATGGGGCTCGACTATCAGGGCTACCCACTGCGCGAACAGTTTCGATTTGCCGTTACCGATCCCGCTTTTGATCCAGATCTGGCTGCCTTTACTCTGCCTCTGGGCGGCCGCTACTTTCAATTTTCTGCACAGGCTCGCGGTAGCATGCGGAGCGGCTTCTTCCAGGATCATCTCCGCCTAGGTAGATTTACTGCCACCATCGGGCTGCGCTATGACTCTTATCGCTTCCTGGCCACCGGTGGCCAGTGGCAGCCGCGCATGGGAATTGCCTACCACCTGAAAGAAACGAATACAGTGTTCCGGGCGGCCTACAATCGGCTTTACCAGACTCCTCCAAACGAAAATCTGCTGCTTTCGAGTTCCGAGGCGGCAGGTGCACTGGCACCTCCCATCGTGCGGCAGACATTGGGCCGTGCGGCAGTCATACTGCAACCGGAACGGCAGAATTTCTACGAGCTCGGTTTCCAGCAGGGAGCCGGAAAATGGCTAAGCATTGCGGGTACTTTCTATCATAAGGATGCTCGTGATCAACAGGACAACAATAACTTCTTCAATACCGGCATCATTTTTCCGATCACCCTGGCTAGCATTCGTGTCAACGGCACAGAAGGCCGGATCGAGTTCCGGCAGCGCCGTGGATTCTCGGCAAACCTCAGTCTGACTCACGCAAGGGCGATATCGACGCCACCCTTTACCGGTGGTCTTTTCATTGGCAATGATGCTGTTGAGGCTCTTTCTCAGGGGCCTTTTGTGATTGACCACGACCAGAAGCTCGGCGTGAGCGCATTGCTTGCCTATTCGAGCCGGTTCGGCTGGTTTGGCACGGTTTCTTCCCGTTACGATTCGGGCCTGGTCGCCAATCCGTCAGATCCGGCAGAAGTAGCAGCCGATCCCGACTATTCTGATCTACTACCATACGTAAACCTGACGGGTAGCCCAGCGCGAGTGCGTCCACGCACCATCACCGATGTCGTTGCCGGCTATCGTCACCGGTCGGGCGAAAGCACTCGGTGGGAGGTTGCG
>JBKJUN010000986.1:0-6028 GCA_046590555.1 Bryobacter sp.
CACCGCTGGACAGCGACAGCGTTTGTGTAAAGACAGTGTCGTTTGCCTGCTGAAGCATGAAGAGCGGAATGTTCTGGAAGGTCTGGCCGAAGTACATGCCCCAGCCGCCGCGGATGATGTGGTTGCCTTTGCCGGTGATGTCGAAGGCGAAGCCGACGCGAGGGCTAAAGTTGTTGAGGTCGTTCTTGGGGAGGCCTGCTGCAAAGGGAGAATTAACAGCCTTCAGAGCCTGGTAAGTGCGGCTCTTGCTTTGTACGTTGCCGCCTTGCAGGTTATAGTCTGCATCCCAGCGCACGCCGAGGTTGACACTCAAGCGACGCGAGACTTTATAGTCGTCCTGGAAGTAGACGCCAAACATCTTGGCACCCTTGTCATAAAAGTAAGGGTTGCCTGAAGAACCGCTCATGGCCGAGATCAGCCCTGGCGTAGCGAAGCCCTGAGGGTACTTCACCTTATCGTTCAGGATCTGGCTTGGAAGAAAGAGGAAGGTGATATTGAGCGTGGAGGGAGTCTGGAAGAAGCCACCGAGCTTGGGAGCCCTGACGAAGTCGAAACCAGTTTTGAAGGTATGTTTGCCAACCGTCATCGAGAAGTCATCACGGAACTGCCATTTGGCCTGAAAGCTCTGTTGCGGGACGTTGGTGTTGGTACCGAAATAGATGGATCCAGGAAAGGCGATATTGGGGACCTTGGAATCTGAATCGATCAGATTATTCCAGTATTGGTAGCCGGCGGTGAAGCTGTTGACCGAGCGGGGAGAAAGAACGCTTTGCAGCGTAGCATTGGCGAGGATCAACTGATTGGTTGTGAAGTTGCCAGCCGTCAAATCGTTGTTGTTGCCGCTCTGATCGTTCAGGCCACGGTTGGCCTGGTTTGTATAAGTAACGAAGAAGTTGTGGTCTTTGTTGATGCGGTGATCGAGACGGCCGGTGTAGCGCTGGTCGCGATAGGGAGTTCCGATCGATGCGGCCGGCTTTGCACCGAGGTTGGTGACAAGTGCAAGTTCGGTCTGAGCGCTGCCGGTGACGCCAATGGAGGTTTCTTCACGCTGCCGTTCTAGAGCAAAGAAGACAAAAGTTTTATCCTTCTTGATGGGTGCACCGAAAGAACCGCCGTAGAGTTGACGGGAGATTACTGGTGTCGGTGATTTGCTTTGCTTAGAGAAATAGTCGTTTGCGGTGAGTGCGGTGTCGCGGAAGAAGCCAAAGAGCGAACCGTGGAGTTGGTTTGAACCGGCTTTAGTTACCACATTGACGGCAGCGCCTTCGCTGCGTCCGTTGGCAGCAGAGAAGCGTTGGGTGGAGATGTTGAATTCTTCAACGGCTTCCAGGGGCAACTGCATGACCGGGCCGCCGACAGTGTTGTCTTTGTTGTCGATGCCGTTGATGGTGTAGTTGATGTTGCGGCCGGCGCTACCGTTGATGCCGACTACTGCTACGCGGTTTTTGGTCGGGTCATAGGAATTTACCAGCTTAGCGCCTGGGGCGAGCACGGCGAGGTTGGCAAAGTCGCGGCCATTAGTTGGCAATGCCTGCACTTCTTTGGGAGAGACGGAGAGAGAGACGTCAGTCTTAACCAAGTCGAGAAGTGGGGCAGATTCAGCATTCACCGTGATCGATTCGGCCTGAGCTTTGGGCGTCAAAATCGTGGAATAGCTGCTGACGCGGCTAACCGATACTTGAACATTCTTGATCTCGACTCGGGTGAAGCCTGGAGATTCGATTGTGATTGCGTAGTTGCCAGAGGAAATTTGGTCGAAGCGATAGTTGCCGGATTGGTCAGTTCTTGCTTCGCGGGCTGCACCAGTGAAGGCACTTGCCAGTTTGATGGTTGCATTAGGTACGCCGGAGCCGGAGCCGTCGACGACGGTTCCTTCAACGGTGCCGGTGGCTGTGGATTGTGCCAAAGCCCCGTTTGTGATCATAAAAATTCCGAGGATACCAGCAAGGACAGGTAGGCGCCAGGCTGTATTGATGCTTGTGTTCATATTTAGATCCCTTGGCCTCAGGTTATCTCTTTTGCAATCAATGTGCATCATAGATCTGTAATGAAACAATAACTCTTTATTAATAATGAAAAGTTCAAGGGCTGAGAGGGCAAAGTTTTAGGAGAGATGCAAATTTCGATACACTCTTGCCTATGCGTGGTTCCATTCTCTTTTTGCTGGTTGCGCTTCTCGGCGCACAGTTTCCACAGTTTGACCTGATCATTACGAATGCGCGGATCGTGGATGGCTCGGGGTCCCCTTGGTATTACGGGGATCTGGCAGTCAGCAAAGACCGGATTGCACGTGTAACGCCGCGCGGGATGCTCGCTTCAACGATTGCGACCAAAAAGGTCGATGGCCAGGGGACGCTGGTGCTTTCGCCTGGGTTCATCGACATTCAATCGCATTCGCGCGAGGCGATTTTGAGCGGTGATGGCCGCGTGATCAGCAAGGTCTCTCAGGGAATCACGACGGAGATTATGGGAGAAGGAACATCCAATGCACCTACCAGCGCCAAGTCTGAGACAGAGGCAGACCGGCAATTCATAGGCCCGCATGGATTTGCCCGCTGGCTGGATGCCATGAAAAAACATGGGTCGAGCGTGAATTTTGGATCTTACGTTGGACAGGGTACGATACGCGCTTTCGCCAAAGGCATGGCAGCCGGTAAGGCTAGTGCGGAAGAACTGGCCAGCATGAAAGCTGCGATGAAAGAAGCGATGGAAGATGGAGCTTTTGGGCTTGCCAGTGCACTAATTTATCCGCCCGGCTCGTACTCTGACACCGAAGAGATTGTGGAAGTTGCCAAGGTGATGTCGCCCTACGGAGGGACGTATATCACGCACATGCGGTCAGAAGCCGACGATATCTTCCCTGCCCTTGAGGAGGCGATCCGGATCGGGAAAGAAGCCAAGGTGCCAGTGGAACTTTACCACCTGAAAATGGCGGGCCGCAGGAATTGGGCGAAGTCCACTGAGTTCCTTGCCACGATCAACAACGCCCGTGCTCAGGGTGTCGATTTGCAGGCGAACATGTATCCGTATACGGCGGGTTCGACTGGGTTAACCTCATGCCTTCCACCCTGGGCTGCTGAGGATGGCAAACTGTATGAGAATATTTCGAATCCCACGGTTCGCGAGAAAATGCGCGCAGAGATGCTGTCGGAGCGGACGAATTGGGAGAATCTTTGTGCAGCTGCGACGCCTGAAGGTGTGCTTGTACTTGGCCTGCTTAAGACTGAGAACAAGATTTATGCCGGTAAGTATTTGAGTGAAATCTCGGCTATGAAATCGAAACCCTGGACCGAGACGGTCTTTGAATTGCTTGCTTCGGAGCGTCAACGGATCGGGACGGTTTACTTCATGATGAGCGACGAGAATGTCGAAGCGAAGATGAAGCAGCCGTGGATGAAGTTTGGTACGGATGCCGGGGCCGCCGATCCTGACAAGGCAACCAGCCTGGTGCACCCGCGAAGCTACGGGACGGCGACACGAATCCTTGGCCACTATGTTCGGGAACGCAAGGTGATGACGCTTGAAGAAGCTGTTCGCAAGATGACGTCAGCTACGGCTCTCAGGCTCGGCATCATGGATCGCGGTCTGCTGAAGCCTGGCCTCAAGGCCGATCTGGTCTTATTCGATGCAGCGACAGTTGGCAGCCCAGCAACTTATACGGCACCTCACCAGCTCTCGACTGGAATTCACACAGTCTTCGTAAATGGCGCAGCGGTGTGGCAAGGAGGCAAGCATACCGGCGCAACGCCTGGGGAGATTGTGCGCGGGCCTGGTTATGCGAAGTACCCGGGAGTTTCCTACGACCTCCTGTATCGCAACGCCAAGATCATAGACGGCACGGGGGCGGGCTGGTACATGGGCGACCTGGCAGTGAAGGATGGCAAGATTGCGGCCATCACTCCGGCGGGCTTGTTGAAATCTGCCACAGCAAAGCAGGCTGTCGATTTGAATGGTCTTGCTCTGACTCCGGGCTTTATTGATATCCAGTCCCACTCTCGAGAAGCTTTGACAACGGGCGATGGCCGGCTGATCTCCAAAATCACACAGGGGATCACGACGGAGATCATGGGAGAAGGATGGTCGAATGCTCCAGCGAACGAAAAGACTGGAGACCAGGCGGACAAGAACTTCACTGGGCCGCATTCCTTTGACCGCTGGCTCAAGGCGATGCTGGCTCGCGGCTCGTCGGCAAACTTTGGATCCTTTGTTGGGGCTGGCACTATACGTGCCTTTGGCAAGGGTTTCGCAATGGGCGATGCTACGCCAAACGAATTGAATGTGATGCGTGCGGCTGTAAAAGAATCTATGCAGGACGGGGCCTTCGGCCTTGCTTCGGCATTGATTTACCCGCCGGGATCTTATGCCACGACTTCTGAATTGACGGAACTTGCCAAGACGATGTCTGGCTTTGGGGGCACCTACATCTCCCATATCCGGTCTGAGGCAGACAAGTTCATTGAAGCGCTGGACGAAGCCATGTCGATTGGTAAGAACGGTTCTGTACCCGTTGAAATCTACCATCTCAAAGCTGTGGGCAGGAACAACTGGAAGCTGCTGGATCCGGCACTTCAGTTGATTCAGAAGTCTCGAGCAGACGGCATTGATATTCAGGCCAACATGTATCCATATGTTGCTTCGGGTACTGCGCTCACCGCGTTGCTTCCCGATTGGGCAGCCGCTGACGGGAAGCTCTTTGCTAATCTCGACAATCCCGAGACCCGTGCGCGTATTATCGCCGACATGCTTAAAGACAACAAGGGACGCGATGCGGATTTGGTGCAACCGATTGGCATGCGCAAGGCCGAGAACAAGAAGTACATCGGCCAGCGACTGAACAAAATTGCCGAAGCCATGAATCTGCCCTGGCCAGAGGCTGCGATCGCTCTGTTGCGTTCTGAACGGCACGGGATTTCAACGATCTACTACATCATCAACGAAACCAATATTGAGAAGCAGTTGAAGATGCCCTGGATCAAGATCTCGACCGATTCTGGCGGAACAAATCCGGCCACGGCAAATGGGCCCACACACCCACGGACTTATGGCACTTACCCACGTGTGCTTGGACTTTACGCTCGAGAGCTGAAAACGATTCCGCTGGAAGATGCCGTCTTCAAGATGACCGGGGCTGTAGCGACTCGGTTGTCGCTGCACAATCGTGGGATCCTTCGCCCTGGCATGGCTGCGGATCTCGTTATCTTCGACTCGGCAACCGTTCGGGATGAAGCTACGTTCGAGAACCCGCATCAACTCTCAAGCGGCATCAAGCAAGTGGTTGTTAATGGCGTTGTTGTTGTCAATGATTCCAAGCACACAGGAGCAAAGCCAGGGGTTATTCTCCGTGGGCCTGGTTATCAGGCTGCGCCGCAATAGCAAGGGCTTGTGCCTCTATTGGCGAGGCGTGGACTTCGAGCATCTCTTGCCAAAGCTCTGTCAGGCACCACAAGTCCGCACCATAGCTTGAGGCTCCCAACAGAACCAGTGAAAAACTCGCCACCCAAAATCGCTCCATCGTCGCCGTAGCCGGTGCCATCAATGATTGCCGCAACTACGCGCTCCTTAGGGCCAAGGCCGTACTCAGCCATCACTGAGGCTACGTGCGCTCTGTGATGTTGAACAGCGATTCGCGACAGGCCGTTTTCGGTGGCGCATTGAATGGCCCACTGAGTAGAGAGATATCCGGGATGTGCATCATGTTGATAAAGGGTGCAAAGGTGTTTGAGGTTGCGGAAAAATGCTTCGAGCGTAGCACCGGATGGAGCTTCAGATTCCAGGCGACGGCGGAAAACAGAAAGAGCATTGGCAGGCCCTTCGACTTCGATTACTACTGCGCTTGTTGTATTGCGAACGAATCCAGCCAAGTGCAGATCGGTAGCGAGGCGGGGGACAAAGGGTCTAAAGCCAACCCCTTGCACAATACCAACGACGGTTATTCTCCAGCGAAGGTTCGAGGACATTCCAACGCAATGACTCTATCTGATTTCTGGCCAGCTTGAAAATGAAATCGGCATTATGCTGAAGCTGACGC
>JBKJUN010000032.1:0-8513 GCA_046590555.1 Bryobacter sp.
CAGCCACGCGGCGCAGTGTGGAGGAGAGTCGTGCGGCGTCGTAGACTTCGGTAGCCATTACATAGGTTGGTACCGGCAGGAGAGCGCCGTCGACAGCGAAAGTGACTTCGCCGCCGATGGGGCCAAGAAGTTCACTTACGATGTTGATGCCAAGCTCTTTTTCGAGCGCGCTCACGTTGCCCGACAAGCCACCCATGGCGGCGAAGAATTCTTCTGCCATCTGGCTGGCGTCTTTGGTAACGGCGCTCATGGCGAAGGTGGCTTCGGGAGAGATGTAGTCTAGCGAAGGCATGGGAGCAGGGGCGGCGAGCCAACTTGCGATCCCGGTGCGGGGTGCACTGAAGCTGACCGAGGCGCGGGTATCGGCTCGGCCAGAGACATCGCGACGTTCGACCATCAGATGACGGAGCTTGTTGGCACCGCTGAGGTTGATGGCTTTCTGGTCGTTCGTCATGCTTGTCTTTGAAACGGATTGCGCGAAGATTTGTTCCAAATCAACTGCAAGAATCCATCCAGCGCCTTTGGCGTAAGACTTTTTGACGGTTGCGGCGAGTGAGGTTGAGTCGAAGCCGCCAGAGACAGAC
The DNA here is from genome assembly GCA_046590555.1 of Bryobacter sp. Taxonomy (GTDB): domain Bacteria; phylum Acidobacteriota; class Terriglobia; order Bryobacterales; family Bryobacteraceae; genus Bryobacter. The sequence continues at coordinate 585 of JBKJUN010000032.1, forward strand.
GCGTTCTCACCGATGACGAGTAGGTTGTCTGTGAGCTTGATGTGGCTGCCGAGCTTGGTGTCCCCTGCCATCTGACGGATTTGGGTGTCGAGGGTGGCGCGGGCGGCGCTGCCTTTTACTTCAGCGAAAATTATAGGTGAGCCGAGGCTCTTGTTTGCGCTCCTGGATGCGGCGATGACGATCTCGTCGCCAAGCTGGCTGCCAGAGGAGCGAAGCTTTTCTGCAAGGTCGCGAGCTTCGGCGACCTGGGCGGTATTCCACCATTCCTGCAGAACGGGGCTCTGCTTCAGACGGTCTTCGAAGATTTTGGTTGCGTCGGCAACGGTGCCGCTCAGGTTGGGGATGGCAACATAGACGACGGTGTCAGCCGGGAGTTGACCCAGGAGCTTCGAGCCCATGCGGAGTGAGGGTAGCGGGAGCGATTCGATTTGCTTGGAGATTGTGGAGAGCTCGCCGAGCATGGCCATGTAGCGGGCTGAGTCTTTAGACCAGGCGATCTGGTCTGAGACTTTGCTGCGCTTGAGGGAAGCCTGGGAGCCGGTGAGCTGACCTGGTAGCAGGTCTTCGGTTTTGCCGTCTTGTTCCACCATGACGTGACCTTCGACGACGGCGACCTGAGTGCCGCGGAGACCGGCAGCAACAGAGAAAATGGTGCCTTTGACTGAGACAGTGGATTCACGAGTGGCGACCTTGAGTGCACCGCGCTTTTGTTTGGCGGCCTGGACGAGAATGTTGCCGCGTTCCAGGCGAATCGTCGAACCGCTGTAGGCGGCAGAGATGCTGAGTTCAGCGCGTTCGTTCATTTCGATGAGCGAGCCGTCGGGGAGACGGACTACAGCTGAGGAGCCTTTGGCCGTGCGGATGGCTTCGCCTTCTTTGAGAGCGGAGCCGGGCTTTACGCTTTCAAGGCCAGTGGCGGAGACCTTGAAGATTTCGCCAGAGATAGTCGCGATTTCCGCACGAGGGCCCGTTGGGGCCATGAGACGGTCAATGCTGTCGAGGACCATATAACCAGTGGCGATAAGGAGGCCGGCGGCGATGGCCCAAGGGGCTACAGTGCGGGTGGTGGAGCGGGGCTTAGAGGCCGGGCGCATTTCACGCACGTTGCCGCGGAGCTGATCGAGCTGGCGGCGGTAGGCCGGGTTTGAAGCGAGACGGTCGTCGACCAACATTCGCTGGGCTTCGGTGAGTTCTCCTCGCAGGTAGGGTTGGAGAAGGATTGAGAAGTCAGCCTCGTTACGCAGGCGATCGGGGATGATCGAGGCGGGTTCTGACTGTAGGGCGGAGAATACGCGGGCCGTCGCCGAACGGGATTGTTCTGCCGTGGGCTCGTTTTGCTTCATCGCGGTAGTGGCGTCATCGAGATTGATTTGGTTAAGTTTGGGGTCCATTGCTTTTGCCTTTTAAGTGAAGTCGTTTACAACGCGAGAGAGCCGGATTCGAGACGAATTTCGTTTTGGAGTTTTTGCCGCGCACGGAAGAGCGTTACGGCGATCATGGTTTGGGAGGTGTCGAGAAGTTCGGCAATTTCCTTGTTGCCGTAGCCTTCGATGTATCGAAGAAGAAAGATTTCTGCCCACTTGGGGTCGATTCGAGAGATGGCGTCGCGGAGGCGGGAACTGAGCTCTTGCTGGGCTTTGCGAGAAGGTTCGTAGCTGAGGTCTTCAAGAGATGAGGCCTTGTTTTTGCGAGTGCGGATGAGGTCTACAGCGGCGTTGACGGCAGCGCGGCGGAGGTAGGCTTCTGGTTTATCGACAACACCGAGGGAGAGATCGCGGCGAAGAAAACGCAAAAACACGGTTTGAAGTACATCCTCGGCATCTTCTGAATTGCCCAGGATTCGAAAAGCTGAGCGATAAACGGCATCGCTCGATTCGCGATAAACGCGCTCAAAATCAGCATTGACCATAGGTGTATGATCCATCTGATTTGCGGGAAGTGCCAGGGTAATCATCGTTCTCTCGTTATCTCTCTGATTGCAAGGACGAATACTGGTAAAGGTTCTTACAGCAATAGAACTATTTAGTACCGATGGGTGGATTTTGGAGCAGCCCAAGGCAGGGTATGATGATAAAGAATCCAAACAGGTGCAAATCGTGATGAATATGATGAAACTCGCCGCAGTGATCTTGTTGGCACTGGCCTTTACCGGGTGTGACAGCGATCCCAAAGTTGCCCGCCAAAAGTACCTTGAGACTGGGGACCGTTATTTCAAGAACGAGAAATATCGGGAAGCCATTATTTTTTACAAGCGGGCATTGCAGAAGGATGCGCGATTTGCGCAGGCCTACTACCAGCTTGGGAATGCGGAAATGAAGCGGGGCAGCCCGATTGACGCAATGCGTGCTTACCAACGCTGCGTGGAACTGGACCCAAACAATATTGATGCGGCAACTAAATTGGCGGAGATCTTTCTGGCGATCTACTCGAAGAGTGAGACGAAGCCAAAGAACATTTTAAAAGAGATTGAGACTATCTCCAAGCGATTGCTGGACAAGAATCCAACTGGTTTTGAAGGGTTGAGGCTACGGGGGATTTTGAAGCTGGCGGATAACGATCTTAAAGGCGCGCTGGAAGACTTGCAGCTTGCAGAGAAGGCCAAACCATTCCAGAAAGAACTAAGCACTGTTCTGTTTCAGGTATTGATGCAAAACGGCCAGAGTGAAGAGGCAATCGCATACATCAACCGGGCGATGGCTGCTGATAAGGAAAATGCTTCCAATTACGACGTGCTCTATGCGGAGTATGCCAAGAAGGAAATGATTCCTCAGGCTGAGGAAGTTTTGAAGCGAAAGATTGCCGCGCTGCCCAAGCAACCCATTCTGAAAGCACAACTGGCCGCTCATTATTTTGCGGCTAAGCAATACGACAAGATGCAGGTAGTTTTGGACGAGATTCTTTCCATCGGGAAGAATACGAAACTAATCGACCAACCTCGGATGCTGGTGGGTGATTTTTACTTCAAGATTCGTGACTTTGAACGGGCGATGAAGCAGTTCGAAGAAGGAGCCAACGAGAACGCGGCCAAGAAGAGCGACTACCAGAAGCGCATCGTAGAGACCTATATCTACATGAACAAGAAGACCGACGCTGTGCGCCTGGTGGAAGAGATTTTGAAGGCAGATCCCAAGGATAACGATGCACTTGCGATGAGGGCGAGCTTGCTCCTGCAAGGCGGGAATAAGGATCAAGTGGATACGGCTGTCTCTGATTTGCAGTCGGCCATTTCCCGCGCGCCACAGAACCATGTGATGCGTCTAAATCTGGCGAAGGCCTTTATGGCTCGTGGAGATGGAGACCAGGCACGAGTGCAGTTGCAGGAGGCATTGAAGATCCGGCCTGACTACCAGGTGGCAAAAATCCTACTTTCGCAAATCTTTCTCCAAAAGCAGGAATTTGGTAAGGCACTTGAATATGCAAATTCAGTACTGGCTTACGACCCGAACGAAGTGAGAGGCCGTTTGTTGAGAGCGACTTCGCTCTATGGAACGCGAGACTTTGCGGCGGCGCAAAAGGATCTCGACATGATTCTGACGCGCTACCCGAATATGGGGGACGCGCTGTACATGACAGCCCGAATTCAGTTGGATACTAACCAAAAAGATAAGGCCCAACTGACCTTCGACCGGATGATGAAGGCAAATCCGAGCGACACGCGTGGCTTGTTGGGGACGGTCGAGACTTATCTGCAGTTGGGTAAGGGCGACATTGCAGTAAAAACAATTGAGGCTGAACTGGCCAAATCACCAGACCGCAATGACATCCGGAACGCACTAGCCAATACGGCGGTCCGAGTTGGCAATTATGAACGTGCTTTACCTGAATTCAATAAGCTTCTGGCTGCCAATCCCAAGGATGCATCTGTAGTTGTAAGGCTGGCGGAAGTTTACAAGCGAATGGGTGACGATACAAATGCCATCAAGTACTTCAAGCAAGCCGGGACTTTGTTGCCTAACGATTCATTGGCACCGTTGCAGTTGGCAATGATTTATGACAAGCAGGGGAAGTCAACAGACTCCAAGCCGATCTATGAGCAGATTGTAAAGATGGATCCAGGCAATGTGCTGGCGCTGAACAATTTGGCCATGATCATGGCTGATCAGGGATCGGATCTTGATGTGGCTCTGAGCTATGCGGAACGAGCGAAACAGAAGTTGCCGAGTAATATCGATATTTCCGACACACTCGGCTTGATCTATATCAAAAAGAATCTTGCGGATCAGGCGATCAATATCTTTGCCGATATTGTCAAGAAAGATCCGAATCGCTACATCTTCCACTACCATCTTGCAATGGCTTATTACCAGAAGGGCGACAAAATGAATGCCAAAAAGTCTGCGCAAACGGCACTTACAAAAACGCCGCCGAAACAGGAAGAGCAACGCATTCGTGAATTGCTAGCCAAGTGCGGATAAGCTGTTAAGGTGAAGTTTCCGATTCTGTTTTTACTTGCTGGCCCTCTCTGGGGCCAGCAATTCGTTTCAGGGACACAATTTCGTGCCTTGCATAGTTATTCCGTGCAAGTGTCAGGTGTGTATGCAAAGGAGACTCGGCTTGCCTTCAGTTGCGGAGATGTGGGTCTTGAGAAGACGCTCCATACAGGGGATCGCGATTGGGCTTTTACTCATCGACCCACGAAGGACTGCCAATATGTGTTGCGGCCAGCGGGTGGAGCCAAAGTGGTGGTGCACGACTATGGCGAGACGCGGCACCTGGAACTGGAACCAAATGATGAATGGTCTACTGCGACCATGCTTTCGCTTGGAGCGGTGATGCTTGGCAGTGGCGATGATAGTGCCTACCTGCCGGCACCAAGCCAGAAGCGCACGAAGCCGCTGACTGATTTTGTGAAGCGGGATGAAGACTGGTATCGTTTTCGCTTCGAGGGTGGGAAGCCGAAGCTGGTTGGTTTTCAGGTGGAACTAATGGAACGGGACAATTTGCCTGTAGATGTTTCTGTATTCCGTGTGGTGGGCGGCAAGACTGTGTTGTACACCGAGGGTGAAGATCCGGTCTCTGTACCTCATGAAGTGCAGGCCTTACCGGGGAATAAATATACAACTCGTGTTTTTCGGGAGAGTGGCGATTATTACGTTCGTGTCGTGTCGAATCATCCAGAATATCGATTGAGGACGCGTCTTTATGATGTGGCCCCTTATTCGGATCCGAAGCAGGCGGTTCGTGCAGGTGTTGATTATTTGATGGGGGCTGGCGATAGCTGGCATGCGAATACGCCCCGGCGTGGTGGTGTGTTTGACCGGGTCGCCAATGTGCATCAGGAGACGTCGCTTTGTGTGGCTTGCCATGTGACGCACTTTACGCAGCGGGGGCAGTTGTATGCAGCTCGGCAGGGGTATGGGGTTGAGTTGCGTAGCTCGCTGCAATTCATGTCGGAACGCTTTTACAACAATCCCCGACCGCTCTATGGGTTTGAGCAAGATGGTGCGGTTTGGGCGCGGGTGATCTCGGCACCAGCTAATGTGTTGGGCCGGATGTCGCATCTGATGGATGTGATGGAGAAGCAGGTGACCGGTGAGACGCGGTCGAGTTTTCATGAAGGGGTGAAGAAGTATCTGAAGCTCTACTATGACGGGCGCACTGTGTTGCCGCCCGATGAGACAAATGGGAATCAGCCGCTGGTGAGCAACTATGAAGTGGCCTGGTATGCGTGGGAAGTGACGAGGGATCCGGCTATTGCCAAGTTGATGGAGCAGGATGATCACAAGAATCTGATTGACCTTTGCTATCAGACCCTGGGGCTGGCTGCGATTGACCGGGTGAAGCATGCGGCTAAGATCGCTCGCAATGCGGAGAAGATTTTGGCTGCGCAGCGTGAGAGCGGCCAGTGGTCAATGAAGTTTGAGGCCAAAGAGAAAGACGTCGAGTTCCAGACGGGGCATGCTCTTTGGGCACTTGCTGCGGCTGGTGTGTCGAAGGAAAATCCGCAGGTGGCCAAGGCCTTGAAATTCCTGCTTGGCCGTCAGCAGGACTTTGGCGGATGGCTGGATCCGTTGCAGAGCTTTGAGAATTTTCGTACGCCGTTTCGCGAGACGCAGATGGCCGTGTTGGCTTTGAGCGCCTACTATCCGAATGGGGAAGCCGAGCGGGGCTGGGGCTCGACTGTTACGAAAGTTCCCGAGGGCGGAGAAGAATTATTGTTGTCGCTTGAGCAGATATGGGACCGGCCTTCGGCTGAAGTGCTTGCCCGGGTGCGAGGGCTAGTGAAGAGCCGGGATGTCCTGTTACGGCAGTTGGCTGTGGAAGTTTTGGGTAGACTGGCGCTGGTTGAGGACCTGGTTCTTGTTAAGGGTGCGCTTGGGGATTCGAGCAAACTCGTGCAACGAAGTGCTGCCTGGGCGATGCGGCAGATGTTGAGCCGTCGCGGACAAGGTAATGATGTTCTGCTGGCTGCTTTGGCTAGCAATGATGCGCGTATGGAGTGGGGTGCGACGCGGGTGTTTGCGACGCACTTTCGCGAGTTGGCGCGGGATTCTCGCTTTGTAGATGGACTGATTGCCAAAACTGAATCGGCGAGTGTTGCGGTGCGGGTGCAGGCGCTAAAGGGCTTGTGGCAGATGTGGTTCTGGAGCCCGGATGAAGCAGTCAAGAGCAAGATAGAGGATGCGTTTCTTGTGGGGCTCAAGAAGCCGCAGCCGGAGTGGGTGGAGCGGAATCTTCGCGAGGGGCTCTACAATCTGGGCGACGAAAATATCCGGTATATGTACAACAATTGGGTTCCGTTGATGGCGCATGAGGCGGACCGGGAGAGGGTGATTCGCGGACGCTTGAAGCATGAGGCGCGTCTGGCTGAGAAGTATGCCCGTTTTCTTGAGACTGAGAACGATACGAACCGGAAGCGCTTTCTTTCTGCCGTGACTGAGTATCAACTACGGCGTGCGGACACCTATGATCTGAAGGCAGATCCGCATAGCGTTTCGCCAGCGATTTACAACCGGATTGGTAACGATATTGAGCAGACGGTTTTCTTTGGCGAGAGCAATACGCGTTTTGCGAAAGCGTTGCTTCCGTTGATTGAGAGCAGCGACCCGGAGATACGGCGGCTTGCGATGCAGGCGACCTTGATGACCAGGGATGCGAGGTTTGGGACGGTGAGCAAGATCAGTGGAGCGCCCGGAGCAGCCCGGGATCAGCTTGTGGCTGTGGCGAAGAAGGACCCGGCGAACGAAGTGAATCTCGAGGTGCTGAAGGCCTTTAATGCTGCGCCTCCGAGGCCGAAGATGGCTGGGCAAGCAGGGCTGCGCGGGCGGACGACTGAGCGGCCGGACGAGAGTTACTTCCGTGGCTATGTGCAGCCAATTCTCGAGAAGCGCGGCAAAGATGGTTATGCGTGCGTGCAGTGTCATGCAAGCCATGCGATCTTTGATGGCAATAGCGTGGGCTCGGCGCTGCGTGTGGTGAATCTGGAAAACCCGGAAGAGAGCTTGATTTTGAAAAAGCCGATTTCAACGGCTGAGAGTGAAGGTGTGGCGGGAAGCAACACGGTGCCGCATGGCGGCGGTGTTCGTTTTGAGAAAGACTCGCCCGAATACAACACGATCCTGAACTGGATTCGAGGAGCAAAACCCTGATGTTACAAAACCCTACAGTTGCCTATGTCGCGCCTTTCCTGATCTTTATCGGGATGCTGGCGATTCAGAAGAGCCTTGCGTTTTTGGGTGATTGGGAGTTTGCGGTTCGAGTACTGGTGGTGGGGGTCTCGATCTGGTTTTTCTCGCGGCGGGTGCTCGATTTCAAGGTGCGCTTTTTTGCTCCCAGTCTGGCGATTGGTTTTGCTACGTTCTTCTTGTGGATAGCGCCTGACTCGATTTTCCCGGGATGGAGGCAGCATTGGCTGTTCACTAATTCTGTGATGGGAGAGGTGAGGGTCTCACTGAGTGCGGAGCAGCTGGCGAGCCCGCTGCTGTTGCT
>JBKJUN010000094.1:0-6361 GCA_046590555.1 Bryobacter sp.
CACGGTAGGCCTCCACCAACTCCGTCCCTCGATCCAATTGCTCTCGCTGCTTGCTCATCCTTCCACTCAAGCAGTTTTGGCCAGTTCCTTCAAGATGGGTTTGCTCTGTCGCTTACAGTGAAGTGGAAATTTTGACCCGGCATGGAGTTTACGAAATTCGGGCGCAGTGGGACAGCGAGGCGGGCGTCTGGGTGGCCGAGAGCGAAGATGTTCCCGGCCTTGTTGCCGAGGCCGATTCCCCGAATGTACTGACTCAGAAACTGAGCACGCTTATCCCCGAGTTGTTGGAGTTTAACGGTGTTCTCAGCGATCGTGCCGCAAGCTTTCATGTCTTGTACCAACACGAAGATAGCGGTATCCTGACCTTCTGATGGCCAGTTACACTCCGAGCGTGAAGGAGATTCTCCCCACGAATGGATGTTGCTTTGACAGGCCGGGAAAAGGCGACCATGAAATCTGGTATAGTCCGATCACAGAACGGCGTTTTCCAGACACACTGCCAACGCAGTTTTGAGGTAAGCCGGTATCGCGAAGCGATTTTGACTAGGGACGCACCTCGAACCTTCCTGCCGGGTTGTGTTGGTTCAAGCGGACCCCCGTTACATGCCGTAAGTTCTTCAAATCCCCGCGTACCACTGGTATCCAGCATCAGCCGCCGTCGACCCCAATCCCTTCCCGAACCCCTTCAAGCTATCAGTCACAGTGATGCCAGTCATAAATTTGATGCTCTTGTATCCCAGTTGCCGAGGCACCCGCATCCGCAGCGGCCCACCATGGCCCACCGGCAAATCCTTGCCATTCATCCCATAAGTCACCAGCGTCTGTGGATGCAACGCCTCGTCAATATCGATGCTGTCATAGCGCGCACCCCGAATCGCCAGCGACGAATACACCACAAACTTTGCGCCAGACTGCAATCCCGCTTTCTCCAGCATTAACCCCAGCGGTACGCCCGTCCACTCTGCCACATACGACCACCCCTCCTCACAAGAAAGTTGTGTGATTTGACTCCGTTGCGCAAGCTGCCTCAGTTCAGCCAATGAATAAGAAACGGGCCGCTCCACCATTCCGCCAACCGAGACTTTCCAATTGGCAAATCCAGCTTCTTCCTCAGCTTTGAAGATGGCGTCCGTCGGCGGCTTTCCATTCGGATAGGGTGTTTTCGAGATCTGATCCCGTCGAAGCTCTCTCGCATTCGATCCACTGGTAATCAGTCGATGAGCCACATAACTCAACGTTGCCCCAGGCCCATAGATACCCTTGCCGTCCGGTGGCACAAGTCCATATTGATCCGCCAGCTTGGCCGCTACCGCCAGGCCACCTGCCGTGATTCCAGCCCCGATCCATTTGCGTCTCGACAATTCGCTCATCTTCAAATCCTCGCCTACCAAGAATACCTACTTTACTCGACCACCGAAAGCACTAGGCAAGCTCTTCACTGAACTTAAATTCACTCGCCGTATGTAGCTCCCACTTACCCTCACCCTTAAGCTCAAGCACTTGCGCGTGAAATCTTACTAGCGCCGGATGATGACTCACACTCACCATCGTCGTCGACGTCGCAATCAATTTCCGGTACAGCGCCCCTTCATTCAACCGGTCAAGCGCACTGGTCGCCTCATCCAGCAATACGTACTTCGGTTGTTTCAGAAGCACTCGTGCAAAAGCTAACCTCTGCCTCTCTCCTACCGATAGAATTTTCGCGAAATCAAACTCGGCATCAAACCCACCACATCTATCTTCGAGCCCCTCCAGATTCACCTCTTTCAGTACCGCAGCCAGTTCTTCATCTGGAACCTCTCGTTCGAGATTGGGATACTGCAATTGCACTCGCAAACTGCCCAGCACCATGTATGCATGTTGAGGGAGAAACAGCATGTCCTCACTTTTCGGCCGCTCAAGACTGCCTGTACCCGCATCCCACAACCCCGCCATCACCCGCAAAACAGAACTCTTCCCCAGCCCACTCGCCCCCACTATCAGCAAGCCCTTCCCTTGAGGGATCGAAATGCTCAAGTCGTTCAGCAGCACTCTCTCGTAATTTGGCGTCTGCACGGTGACGGCTTGAAACCCAAATTGCTCACTTTCTACCGTGGCGATCCTTCCTCGTCCCTCTTTCGTCGAGGCTCTCGGCACCTTAAGACCAGTCGAGAAACTATCCAGTCTTGAAATCCCGGCTGCAAAGCGGCTCAATCCATCAATGTTGTCCAGCAGCAGCGTCAGCGCCCCCAGGATTGCTGAGAAAGCGCCGGCTGCCTGCACGATTTTCCCTACTTCAAGCTCTCCAGACAATACGCGCGGAGCAATAATCACGCTCGGCAGCACCGTTGTCAAAAGCGTCTGCGCGTACTGGAAGAAGTTCAGCCGCAGCGTCCATTGGATCAAATTGTCTGCATTCAAATAAAGCTTGTCGAAGAACCCTTGCGCCTGCTTCTGCTCTTGCTTCTCGCCGTTATACAGCGCAATCGCCTCCGCATTCTCGCGAATCCTGACCAATCCAAACCGGAAGTCTGCCTCCCGTCTCCGCTGGTTGAAGTAAAGATCAACCATCCTCGCCCCAAAGATTCTAAGTGTAATCAACGTGCCTATAGCAGCATAGACAACCAAAAAGAACACTAGAGACTTCGATATCCCCCACAACACGTGCCCAAATGCCACCACCTGCAACACCCCTCCGGCAAGTAAGAGCACAATACTCAGCGATTGCTGCGTAAACGAATTGATATCTTCTGAGATACGTTGATCGGGGTTATCGATCTCAGGCTTGGCCAGGAGTCGATAGAAGGCTCGATTGCGAAAGTAACGCGCCAGAAAATCAGCCGTCAGCCATTTTCGCCAGCCAAGGCCAATCTTGTCCCGTACAAAAAAATAGTAAGAGTAAATTGGCACCGCCAGCAGCAAGAGCCCAAAGTAAACCCGAATCGAATGCCACAGTCGGTTCGAATCCCGGGCAGCCAGGGCTGATGCAATTTCCCCTGATTGCTGATTGAACAGCACATTGAACTGTGTATCTCCAACCAGCAGAGCCAACATCGCCAGCGCCATCAAGATCGCCCGGCGATTCTCTTTTGCAACCCAGTAAGGTTTGGCTAGCGACAAAAGCCGCCTCAGCATCTTCAGGTCAATTTTATTCACAAGCCTTCTGGTAGCTTAGCGTGCTTCAAATTCCTGCGTACCAGGAATAACCATACTCCGCATCCATCGATCCAAGTCCCTTGCCAAAGCCCTTCAGGCTATCGGTCGCGGTAACTTTGGCAATGTACTTTACGCTCTTGTAACCCAACTGCCTCGGTACCCTCATCCGCAGCGGGCCGCCAAATTCAATTGGCATATCCGCACCGTTCATCCCATAGCTGATCAGCGTCTGAGGATGCATTGCTTCCTCAATATCGATGCTGTCAAACGTAAATCCTTTGATCGGAAGCGTTTCATAAACCACGAACTTGGCTTGCTTCGAAATCCCGGCCAAGTTCAATACATGAGAAAGGGCCACACCCTTCCAATCGGCAACATAGCTCCAACCCTCTTCGCAAGCCAGCTGCGTAATCTGGCTGCTCGCTGGGAAGCCCTTGATCTCAGCGATCGAAAGCGAACAAGGCCGCTCAACCATCCCACCCACCTCCAGCCTCCAATCCACAAATCCAGTGGCAATCTGCCGCACAAAGATCTCGTCCTTCGGCGGCTTTCCATTGGGATAAGGTGTCTGCGAGATCTTTCGCTGCGCAAACTCGCGAGCCGAAGCTCCAGCCGTCAAGAGTCGATGAGTCGCATAATTCAGCGTTGCCCCAGGTCCATAAACACCGCCGCCGTCCGGAGGAACCAGCCCATACTGCGCAGCAAGCCGCCCTACCGCCGCCACGCCACCAAGTCCAGCTAGCCCACCAATGATCATCTTCCGGCGAGTCATTTATCCCCTCCCACCGTCATCAAACGCATCCGGGTCTTGAAGCCAGAAAGCCCAACCATCACCACGTGAATCACCACGAAAATCACCAGCGAAAGCGTAACAAAGAAATGAATGGTACGTGCCGATTGAAAGCCACCGAGCACATCTACGATAAATGGAAATGCCGCAGTAAAGCCGGGAGACATCGCAAGCCCCGTCCAGATCATGGCCGGAACCAGCAAAAAGATAACTTTCAGATACGTGATCCGCTGCAGCACATTGTAGGATTTCAATTCTGTCTCCGTCGGCCGGCGAAACCGAAGATGCGCGCGAAAGCTATCAAGCACCGGTCCATTGGGCATCAGATTCTTCTGAAAGTGTCGAGTCACAATTCCATGCACAACATAAAGCGAACCCGCAAATACAAGCAGCCATCCCATCTGAAAATGCAGATAGCGGCTCCAGCCATTCTGGTCGGGCAGCACGTAGTTGTAACCGGTCTTAACCCCACCTCGTGAAGACGGAATCGGAATGTCAAACAGTGAAGGCATCAGCGAGTTTCCTTCTTCACCCCAATAAAATCGCGGATGAGAGATGATAAGCTCAACTCCCGTGACCAGCAACGCAAAGAAGCACAAAGTGCTAACCCAGTGCGTGATTCGAACAACTCCGCTGTGGCGTGAATACATGGCGAGATACTACCACAACTAAAAATGCAATCACCTCTCTTGAGCCGCCTCACGCTCCGCATCTTTTACTCAACAAGCAACCTCGACTTCTTCTTCGCCCTCGCTCTCCCCCTTGCGCCAATCATACTGGCCTATTTCCTCGGCATTGCCTTCGACCGGGAATTCAGCGATGGCGTCTACCGTGGCTACTGGGGCCGCTACAACTTCACCTCATTTGCCATCCTGCTTCCGTTGGGCCTTTTCCTGGCTCGCTGGGGAGTGCAGCGCATCATCCCGGTCAGCGAAGCAGGCCCGATGCCGGCAATTGTTTCGCTCGTCGGTGAGGGTGGCAGAGCCACAACCTATCGAGACTTGCGCAACGCAATCCTCAGTCCGTGGCTCTCTGGCTCTGCACTCTCAATCGATATCCTGATCCACCTGATTGATTTCGGCCCTTTCGCCGTCTTCCTCTACCAGGCCCTCACCTCTACGGCGACTCGAAGCATCCCCCCCAGTTGGCAAGATTGGTCTGTCATGTTCCTTCACGACGCCCCAGGCCTGCCGTCAACAGGCGCTGCACTCTTGATGATCTTCCTCGTCTACGCATCCCAGTTCGCCATCATTCTGGTGGGCATCCTCTTCTTCTTGATCATGTTGCGGCACAACTGGTTCTTCCTCCAGCGTGTCTATCAACGCAGGTCTCAGTCGAGAGACACAAGCATTGTCATCGACCTCGATGACCCCGAAAAGTGCTTCGGCTTTCGCAAGGCGAACGAAGCCTTCAATGCCCAACTGTGGTTACTTGCCGCCCTCGGCATCATCATGTTGGTCAGCCGCTTCATGCACGTGCCTCCCATCCCGGCAGAACAGCTCTGGGATCGCGGCTTCAGAAACGCTTTCCCCGACGCCGGTCAAGCCATGCTTGCCATCGGTTGGCTCCTCGCCCTCGCCGTGGTCTGCCTTCCAGTCCTCGTCAAGTTGTTGCCGATGATCCCCTTCCTGCGCGGCCCGGCGATTTCACTCGACAGAGCCACCACCTACTTCCTCGAATTCCTACCCGAAGACCTTTGCCCGGTAGGCCCGGATCTCACCGCCGACGAGACTGATTACTTTACCTCCAGGTTTGCTGAAAACGGCTTCTGGCCTACCGGCAACAATCGCGCCCGCTGGCTTTTTCGCGCATCCTTCTTTGTACTCTTACTCTTACTTCTCCCAGCAGCCCAGCCTTCAATTTCACCGCTCTTCCTGGGCTTGCTCGCCGCGTACTTCATCGGTCCGTGGAAGCTCACCAGCGCCCTCCTGGGCACCCTCGAAGGCATCCTCGTCACAGTAGACGAGCGTCTTGTCACCAAGCGCCCCAACCCAATCCCCAAGCCACAATCGCTGCGTGATGCCGAGCGAGACAACAGCGACAAAGTCTCCGACTTCGAGATGGAACTTCAGGGCTTGGGCGGAACCGCTTATCGAGTTCGAATCAACTCTGTAGCCTTTGGCTCAAACACAGTCCAGCAGATCTCTGGCCGCACCAAACTCGATGCCGCCGAGCTTCTCGACAACACCTCAACCGAAGCCTACGGCATCGCCCTCGGCACTGCTCTTTTCGCCGATGAAAAAGTTCGCCAGGCCTGGCATTCCGCCGAAGCCATCGCCAAAGCGATAGGAGCCAAACTGCGCCTTCGTCTTCTCATCGATGCCGAAGCTACTGCCCTCCACTCCATCCGTTGGGAAACCATGTCCCTCTTTCAGGGTGCCGACTGCTGGTTCTCCCGCTACATCGCCAGCTACGACGCCAAGGCCACAGTAGCCC
>JBKJUN010000181.1:0-9145 GCA_046590555.1 Bryobacter sp.
AGCCCCACCCGGTCTTCAGCCTTGTCCAGGACAAGCTTGTATTGCTTGGTGTCATTGAGAACGTTCTGTGTAAACTGAGTCGTCTTCGTCGCAATCAGTTCATCAATCTCAGCCAGTCGCTTCTTGGCATCAGGTGCCAGCTTGGCTCCAGAGAGTACAAAGCGGCGGTGGTAGCGTTCAACCAGTCGCAGTTGTTCTGGATTCAGGTTCAAGGTCTTGCGCTGTTCAAACACTTTGTCGAGCCGCAAGAAAAGCTTTGCGTTCAACAGCACTGCGCTCGAATGGGCCGCCAGCTTGGGCGACAGCTCCCGCTCGGCTGCCTGCAGGGCATCCGATGTGTTGGACGACGTCAGGTTCTGAAACACACCATTCACTCGCTTGAGCAACTCACCATGTTTCTCCATCGCCTCAACAACATTAGAAAACGTGGCTGCAGCCGGATTACTGGCAATCGCATCGATTTCCGCTAGCGCCTTCTTCATCGCTTCTGCGTAGGCAGGTGCGAAATGTTCTGACTTTATGCGGTCAAAAGGCGGCAGCCCAAAGGGCGTCTTCCAGGTTTCAAGCAGTGGATTCATGGTTTTTGCGTTTTTCGAAGGTGCGGCCGCCAGTGCAGTAGCAGACGCGGCTAGAAAGACCCGTCGGTTAACAGTCATAGCTTCATCATGACAGTTTTCGTATACTCATTGCGGCCACCCTTTGCTAAGTGAATCTGTAATTCTCATGCTGAATCGCTCAGAATGGTCTACGCTCGAAAACAGGTGATGTGCATATGGACGAAATAGTGAAATCAACTCAGGACAACCCGGGAATCGAGATCTCCCATCAAAAGTTCCCCATCGTTGGTATCGGTGCTTCCGCAGGCGGTCTTGCCGCTTTCGAAACGTTCTTCTCCCAAATGCCAGCCGATTCCAGCCCGGGCATGGCCTTTGTCCTGGTGCAGCATTTGGCCCGCGACCATAAGAGTATTCTTGCCGAACTCATCCGCCGCTATACCAGCATGCAAGTCTTTGATGTCGTCGATGGCCTGACAGTTGAGGCCAATTGCGCCTACATCATCCCTCCCAATCGAGACATGTCCCTGTCCGGAGGAAAGCTGCACCTCTTTGAACCTACCAGCGCTCGCGGCGTGCGGCTTCCGATCGATTTTTTCTTCCGCTCTCTCGCACAAGATCAGCACGAAAACGCGATCTGCGTCATCCTCTCGGGCACCGGCAGCGACGGCTCCCTGGGTGTGCGTGCTGTTAAGGGTGAGGGTGGCATGGTGATGGTACAAACACCAGAATCCGCAGAGTATGACGGCATGTGCACAAGCGCCATTCAAACTGGAGTTGTCGATTTTGTCTTGCCTCCCGATCAGATGCCAGCCCAATTGTTGGCCTATGCCTCTCGAGCTTTCGCTCCTTCTCTTCTCTCATCGCTTAGCAACGAACTCACACCCGTCGAAGGGCTCGATAAGATTTTCCAACTGTTGCGCGCTCAAACCGGCCACGATTTTTCCCAATATAAGCGCAACACCATCATCCGCCGCGTAGAACGGCGCATGGCGGTTCACCAGATCCAACGCCTCGCCGAATACGTTCGTTATCTGCAACTCACCAAGCCCGAAGTACAGGCTCTTTTTCGCGATCTTATGATCGGGGTCACCAGCTTCTTCCGCGACGCCGAAATTTTCGACGAGATTCAGACCAAAGTCATCCCACAATTATTGAAAGACAAGACCGAGGCCTCCGATATTCGTATTTGGGTTCCTGGCTGCTCCACCGGTGAAGAAGCCTATTCCATCGCTATGCTGCTTCGCGAGCAAATGGACGAACTTAAGCTGGGCTCAAAAGTACATATTCTCGCGACCGACATTGATCGGGAATCCATTGAGCACGCGAGGGCCGGCGTCTATCCCGCAAGCATCATTGCCGATATTTCGCCCGAACGGCTCGCTCACTTTTTCGATCCCGATACTCCGGATGGCAGTGCCTTTCGCGTCCGCAAGACGATCCGCGACCTGCTCATCTTCTCAGAACACAGCCTCATCAAAGACCCTCCTTTCTCTAAGCTCGATCTGATCAGTTGTCGCAATTTGCTGATTTATATGAGCGCCGATTTACAGAAGCGCCTTATGCCGCTGTTTCACTATGCACTCAAACCAGGTGGCCTGCTGGTGCTTGGCTCTTCTGAAAGCATCGGCGACTTTTCTCACCTATTCTCCACGGTGGACCGCACGGCAAAGATCTTTGAGCGTAAACCCGACGACCCAACCTCTCGCCAGCCTATTTCTCAGAAAATCTTTTCTCAGTCAAAATCATTGCAATCTGGAGCTCCAATGAAGACCGGCTTGGCTAATGAAACCAAGCTTCCTTTGCAGCAGATTGCCGCCCGCACAGTGCTCGATCATTTTGCTCCTGTTGGTGCGCTGGTTAACGAGCGTGGAGACATTCTATACTTGCTCGGCCGCACAGGTCGCTACCTCGAACCAACTCCCGGCGATGCCAGTCTCAATATCTTCAAGATGGCGAGAGCAGGCCTGCGTGCAGACCTCACTGTCGCACTTCATCGCTCGGTATCCATGCAGATTGTCACTCGCCATCCCGGCCTTGTCGTTCAGAGTGAAGGCTCCACCAGCCTGGTCAATTTAACCGTGATCCCCGTTCCAGCAGCCATCGAAAACCCGATGTCGCCTGGTCTCTTCCTCGTGATTCTTGAAGAGGTAGTCGATTTGGGGCCCAAGCTACTATCAGAGCCTGCGGTCGACCATGTCGATGCTGAACCTGTATCCGGCCCCAACCTCAACGACTATGTGCTCAGGCTCAAGCAGGAACTCAGAGACAAGGACGAATACCTCCAGACAACCGTCGAAGAACTCGAAACGGCCAATGAAGAACTGCGCTCCGCCCACGAAGAAATGCAGTCGGTCAATGAAGAGATGCAGTCCACCAATGAAGAGCTTGAGACTTCAAAAGAAGAACTGCAATCGGTCAATGAAGAACTTGCCACCGTCAATAGCGAACTTCAGGCCAAAGTGGCAGACCTGTCTCGCTCAAACAACGACATGAAAAATCTCCTCAGCGGCACCGGCATTGGTACCGTATTCGTCGACCTCCGGCTGCGTATCCTGCGCTTCACTCCTTCCGTTTCAGCGCTAATCAATCTGATCGAAACTGACATCGGTCGGCCGATCGACCAGCTTCGCTCCAATCTTGTCGGCTACGACGGTTTCGCCGCTGACATCAACGACGTCTTGGAGAGTCTGGTTCCCAAAGAACTTGAGGTGAGCACCACAAAGGGGGAATGGTTCCTGCTCCGCGTTCGACCCTACCGCACGCTCGAAAATGTGATTGAAGGTGCGGTCATTACCTTCACCGAAATCACCTTGATGAAGCAGGCCCAAGACTCTCTGAGCCATTCCGAACAGATGAGCCGTCTCGCAATCGTCGTCCGCGATTCTCGTGACGCCATCCTCGTTCAAGATTTGACTGGGAAGATTCTGGCCTGGAACCCCGGGGCTGTAAAGCTCTACGGCTGGACCGAGGCAGAGGCCCTCACCATGAACGTTGCTTCGCTCTGGCCGGAGGGCCGCAAAGAAGAATACCTATCTGCGATCCGCCTGCACCATCAGGCTACTTCGCTCCAGCCGCTTCTCTTCGATAAGGTGAAGAAGAATGGAGTCGCAATACGCGTATCTCTCATAGCTTCTCCGCTTATGAATGATGCCGGAGAAACCTATGCCATCGCCACAACCGAGCGCCCACAAGCTGTTTGATCGCTAGGCCTTGAGCCAGCGGTCAAACCAGGTAAACGCTTCTTTCTGCATATCCGCATCAAATTTGTGTGGGCCGTCGTAAAAGCTCGCCTTATAACGATCGGCCGCTCCGGCTTTCTGATACACCTCAGTCAGAATTCTGTCTGCCCGTTCCATTTCAGGCAGCGTGAACAGCGCGTCTTGTCGATTGTTTAACACAAGCACCGGGTTTGGTGCGGCCAGTCCCAGAATTTCCGGGTAGTCGATCTCTCTCGCCAGCCCAGGTACGTAACACATCCAGGTATGGGTATGGCACTTGTTCAATAGATAGTCGCGCCACGTCGTCATCATTCCCACGCAACAGGCACAACGAATACGCTCGTCCGCACCGGTGAGCATCACAGTACGAAGCCCGCCCCCTGAAAGCCCCGCACATCCAATCCGGGTCGCGTCGACATCCGGCCTGGAAGCAAGATAATCCACCGCCCTTTGGTCGTCATTGACAAAAATGCCCGGCCAGGTCATGCCCGAGCACGCCAGGCTCTTGGCTATTAAATGCTCATGAGCCGCAGCAAACTGGTTGTAGCGCAGGATTTCATCTTCTGCCTCCGGGTTAGCTTCAACGTTATTGTTCCGGATGTAAGACGGCACATCAGCCAGGCGCACTCGGCGGCTTCCAAAGGCAAACGTGTCGTGCACCAAAACTGCATAGCCTCGCCGCGCTAATTCATTAGCCCACGCAAGCCCGCTGTAGTACTGATTCTGATGCCGGATCATAGCCGGGTGTGGGTCCTTCGACATTCGCGTTATCTTGCGCAAGCCAAAATATTTGTTGCCGCCATGGTCATGCAGTCCAACGATCCCTGGCAACTTGCCACTGGCCCCCGCAGGCTTGATCAGCAGCGCTTCCGTCGGTGGCCCATAAGGCAGTTGCCACTGCAGATGCTCCATCGAGAGACCATCAAACTCAAACTGGTGCTGTACCTGCGCAACAGGAGTCGGCGAAGCCGCAGGACTGGCAATCAGCTCCCGGTAGCGCGCCCTGGCAACTGGCCGCCATGCATTCAAATCCCGAAAAGCCGGCTGGCGAAACGAAAGCCGCCCCGGCTCGGCAACACTCTGGGCCACCCACTCACCGTAAGCACCCAACATATTTGGAGTCATGGACTCTATCTTTTAAGACTCAGGCGCGATTTGCAACCGTTTCCACCAGAGAATTAATCTTGGCAATGAGAGCCCGCGCGTCCAGCGGCTTAGTGATGTAATCGTCCATCCCCGCATGGATGCAGAGTTCCCGGTCGCCCGCCATGGCATGAGCTGTCAGTGCCAGGATGGGCGTGTGCTTTCCCATCGCCGCATCCCACGTTCGTATCCGCTGCGTAGCCTCGTATCCATCCATCTCCGGCATTTGAACGTCCATCAGGATGAGGTCGAAGGCTTCAACTCGTACACATTCAATTGCTTCCAGCCCATTGGTTGCTTCCACCACACGGTGACCGAAGTTGCCGAGGATTCCTCTGGCCACCATTCGATTCACGACATTGTCTTCTGCAAGAAGAATGTTCAGACTTCGCTCCGTGACCCTTGATTTCTTAGCCCGCTCTGGCGCTTTATTCTTGCTTGCTCCGGTTTGTGAGATCAGCCGCAACAGATCACTTTCCAGCACAGGCTCCAGCAGGTATTGATCCATCTCGTAGGGCCTGCTGAGTGCCAAAACTTCGTTCAGCCGCAGGGAATCCAGCAGCAGCACAGGCTTACCTTTTCCTTCCTGCTTCTTCCATAGCGCCGCGCATTGATCTACTCCAATAGCTGGATCCATCAACAACACATCGAAATGTCCTTGTTTCTCGATCGCTTTCCCGGCCTGCTCGACCGAAGCGGTCAAGACTGAGTAAATTCCGCGGGCTTTGAGCACTCGACTCATAATCTGCCTTGCCGCTTTGCTCTGCTTCAATACCAGCACTGACCAATCAGCCGGCAATACAAGCCCGGTCCCAGTTGACCCGGTCCCAGTTGACACTGCATCGATCTCCTCCAGGCCAACCACGAACCAGAAGCGGCTACCACTGCCCGCCTTGCTCGACAGTGCCATCGCGCCACCCATTAATTCCACCAGTTGCCTGGTAATCGACAAGCCAAGACCGGTACCGCCGAATCGCCGTGTATGGGATCCATCCGCCTGCTCAAAGGCCTGAAAGACGCTTTGTTGCTTATCTTCCGGTATGCCGATTCCTGTGTCTTCAACCTCAAATCGAAGGGCCTGCCCATGCCGTGTCACCCGCAATGTCACGCTGCCTTCCAGCGTGAACTTAAGCGCATTGCTCAAAAGATTCAACAGGATCTGACGCAGACGCAAAGGGTCTCCCCGGTAGGTGCTTCCAGCTGCCGGGTCAATCTCGCACAAAAGTTCAAGCCGCTTCTGACTGGCCTGCAGCGCCACACTCCGAATCGTTTCCCCCACTACCTCACGCAACAAAAAGGGCACTTCGTCCATCCGCATCTTGCCCGCTTCGATCTTCGAAAAATCCAGAATGTCATTGATGATCACCAGCAGTGAATCAGCCGAGCTTCTTGCTGTTGTCAAATACTCGCGCTGCTCCGGGTTCAGTTCCGTATCCAGCGCTAGCTGGATCATCCCCGATACCCCGTTCATCGGAGTCCGAATCTCATGACTCATGTTGGCTAGAAAATCGCTCTTCAGCCTTGCTGTTGCCTCGGCCCGTTCTTTGGCCTCGCGAAGTTCTTCATTGGCCAGCCGCAGCTTGCTCGTTTGGGCCGCTACCTCTTCCTGCAGATTATTTCTGTGCGCAAGAAGTTCCTCATCCCGCTGTCTGATGTGGTCGAGCATTCCGTTAACCGCAGTCATCAATTGGCCCAACTCATCCCGGCGCGTATGTCGCATCCGAAGTGAAAAGTCCTCTGATTCACTCACCCGACTGGCCAGTGCAGCCAGATCAAGCACTGGCTGTGAGATCAATCGCTGCAGTCGTACTGACACCACCCAGGCAGCCAGCAAAGCAAAACCGAGCACGGCAATTGTGATGGATAGCGAACGAGTTGCCAATGCAAGCCAACTCTCCAGCTCTGCTTTCAGTTCGAGCGTGCCAACCATTTCCGTATCCACTGAAACTGGGGCTACCACCAGGATCGATTCACCTTGCCATCGCCTCTGCTCCTGCGAAGCATCGCGTTCATAGCGCGCTACTTCCTGCCTCTGGGCGTCCATCACCCGGCCGCTCACAATTCTCGGATCAGGCTTAAGCGATACCAGGATTTCTTGAACTCCACGCTTATCCCCCAGGCTCAACGCTGCGCTCGAATTCTCTGCCAGCACTTGGGCCAGCGTCGATAGCTCCATGTTGGCCCGTTGCCGGGCAGAATAGACTTCAAACCCGGTGAAGGCGACTCCGGCCAAAAGCAAAGCAATCGCCGAAGTCCCTAAAATGATCAATGCCAGCTTGCGTGCCAGCGGCAAGTCAGTGAATCGTTGACCGATGCTCGATCTCATCGGGGTCACGGGTGCGTCCTCCCACCACTAGTGCCTGAATGCTGATTCCTAACCACATAGCCAAGCCGCAAAAGCTTCGAACTGATATTCAACTTCGTGGCCCCAAGTCTTCTCAAATCAACTGAAAAGCTTAAACGACCGTCCTCTGTGAATACTTGAATGATTCCACCAGCCTGGTGAAACCTTTCGCCGTCGCCAATTGTCAGGATGGAAGATTCCCTCGATACTGATAATTGCTCTTCAAGTTTGTTGCTGCTAAGCAAACCCAGATAGACCACATGGCAAAGTTTCTGATCTGCAGCATGTCGTATCCCTCTAACCTGGATCGGTCTGCCCTGCACTGATTTTCCAATCGCCATTCGCATCATCGAGTTATAAAGTTCTGGCTGATCTAGAATTCCGATCACGATCGGTGCATCCGCCCCAGTGCCGTTCGGCCACTCCGTAAACCGGACAAAGCTCAACAGTAAAGCCGCCTTCAAATCTTCTTCTCTCGAAAGCTGACCGGGACTTGTCGTCACCAGCCAAAGCATTGCCGTCACTATTCTTGTTAATGGTTTCCCGGAGCGTAACTGGTTTTGAAATACCTGCAACTTTTTGATGCCTTCGTCTAGAAACGAACTGTCCAGCGCAAAATCATCGAGCGGCGCACAGGCACTGCGTAAATATAGAGCTCAGACTGAAATTCCAGCCTCCGCTGATCCAGCCAGTCCTGCACGATAAAGCTCAAATCGTGACTCCGGGTCGGCCTCCATCCCAGCCGCGAATCAATCCTGAGTCGTCCTGGCACTTCATAGCTTGGGATCCTGTCGATGGCATATCCTGAGACATCAAACTGCCAATGCTGTGACAGGTTCCACAAAGAGCGCATCTTGAATTGATGGCGGGGTTCTTCTCCATTTACATAGCGCTCGGGATCACTCGATCCAGCTACTGCTCGGCTGAAGGCAGAAAGGTAGGAATAGGACCCATGCACCTTCCACCAGGACTTCACACTTGCCGATCCAGCAAACTCGAATCCACGTGTGGTGCCCTCTCCCCCATTCCCTGCGTAAACCCTCTGTCTCAGCAACAAACTGGGTGAAAATTCCAGGCTCAACTTACCCAACTCAAGCGATCCGAGCCTCGTCAGTCGATTGTGGAAGAGATTCAGATCGATTGACCATCGTTGCCGTTGTTGATATCGGTAACCGGCAGACCACTCCCTGACACGTTCAGACTGCATACTCTGGTTTCCCACCAGATCAATCAAAACGGGCAAGCCCTGGAATTCAGTTCGCCCAAAGGGCAGCGTCGCTGTATCATGCTCGGCTCGCGATGGCGTGCGCACTGCCCGCGACCATCCGGCCCACAAGCTGTGCGACTTGGTCGGCGTATACAAAAACTTCACCGCAGGCTGCCACTCAAATCCCGTGTAGGCATTATGCTCGGCTCGAATTCCGGCCGATACCGTGACCCGGCGAGAGAACCACTGCTGCTCATCTCGCACCATCAAATTCGATAATGAATCGGTTCGAGCCTGCTCGCGAAATCGGAAAGCCTGAGCTGAAGTCAGACTGTCGGTGGTCAGGCGATAGCCGGCCCCGAAATGAATTTCATTGCCCTCGCTCAACTGCCTCCGGTGTTGTAAATCGAAATCGATCGCGTCCAGCCGGATCGAATAGAGCCGATTGCCTCGGCTCGACCTGTCAGCCCAAAACTGCACTGAAGTCTCCGAAGCACTCGAATTTGACCTCACCCATCTGGCGAGTAGATTTCCGCCTGGTGTTCGATCTTCGACTCTCAACCGGCTAGCTACCGCTCCTGCCCCAAGTTGCCAGTTCTCCACCGAAAATGTGTTCTGGTAAATCATCCCGCTCACTTGCACGATGTCTCTTACCGACTTCTGCCAATCCAGGCGA
>JBKJUN010000196.1:0-6137 GCA_046590555.1 Bryobacter sp.
CTACAACCTTTTTGGGTTTGGATTTATTCGCTCGATGGAGTTGCACCAGGAGGCGGGTTTTCATCCGTTGCAGGTGGTTACGCAGGCGACGGCCAACAACGCCAAGATCATGGGCAAGGAGAAGGAACTGGGTTATGTGCGGGCCGGGTATCTGGCTGATTTGATTGTGGTTGACGGGAACCCGCTGGCGGACTTCCGGATTCTGTATCCGAAGACCGAGGGTGTGCCGCAATCGGGGAAGATCGAATGGACGATCAAGGACGGGATCGCTTATCATGCGCCGACACTGGCGCAGCAGGTGCGGAAGATCGTGGAAGAGGACCGGAAGAATCCGAAGCCGCGTGGGGTTGTGACTGGCGGGGATGAAGACGCGCACTGATGTCTACCTCCGCTAAATCGATAGGCCTACTTAAGTTTCCTAAGGCTAATCCGATGGAAGGTGCAGGTAGATTATGTCCAAACCCGCCCAACAGAACACACTTGCCGTAACGCTTGAGAGAATTCAGGCCTTGATGTCGGAACTGCGCCAGACGGAATCGTTGGCAGCACAGATACACGAGATGGTGGTGATGAAACGGCACCGTTTGGATTCGCTGATGAGCGATTATGTGGAAATGGCCGGGGGTGGGGAAGTTGTGGTGGCGACACCAATTGTGGAGGTGTCGAAGCCGGTAGTTGCTGCCCCGGTGGTGGATGATTTGCCGATGAGTTCGCACGGTAACTACGGGGCACCGAAGGATTTGTTGCAGGGACGACCGGTTCCATCGGCGCAACACGTGCTGGATAGCTTGAATCGATTGATGGTGGGGATCAAGGATATTTCAGCAAAGCAGGCGGCTGCAGCGTAGCTTAGGGTGCTGCCAGGTGATAGCATCGCCTTGGGGGCTATCCAGTGATTCAACACATTCTTTTTCCAGTCGATTTTTCATTGCAGAGTGAGGCATCGAGCCTTGTCGTTCGTCATTGGGCCGAGCGGTTTGGGGCGCGAGTGACTATGCTGCACGTGTTTGAGGGAATGGGGGTGCTGGCTATTGAGAATCTACCGGTTGCGGCGGAGATCAATATTGTTAAGGATTTGGCGGCAAAACAGCTAGACGGATTCCTGCTTCGAGAGTTTGAAGGCTTGAAGGTGGAAAGAGTGCAGGTAAGCGGGGATGCGGGGGCGGCCATCGCGGAGTATGCGGAAACTCATTTGGTGGATTTGATTATGATGCCGACGATGGGGTACACACGATTCCGTCAGATGTTGTTGGGGTCTGTGACTGCCAGTGTTCTGCATGATAGCGAGGTGCCTGTCTGGACGAGTGCGCACTCGCCTGAGGGGATCGACTCGAGAGTGCCGCAGCGGATTGTTTGTGCCGTGGATTGTGGGGCGGAGACGGGGAAGGTGATCGGAAGGGCTCAGGAGTTGGCGGAGAGGTTTGGAGCGAGCTTGCGGGTAGTACATTCCAAGCCTCGAGTTGCAGCTGGTTATGAAAGCGGCATAGCGCAAGGGGCGCACCACTTTGCTTTGCGTGTGGCCAGGGAAGATTATGCGGCAGCAACGGCAGGATTGAAAAACGTGCCGGAACTCGAGATTCTCGAGGATGCAAGTTTGGTGGAAGGGGTGCAGAGGGTGGTGAAGGAGAGCGGTTCTGAGCTGCTGGTGATCGGGCGAGGGAGGATTCAAGGGTTCATGGGACGGCTGCGGAGCAATGCGCATGATCTGATTCGTATGTCGGGGTGCGCTGTGGTGAGCCTTTAGGACCAGTTGGCCCAGGCAATGCCTGCTGCTGCGGCCACGATGAGTGCCAGGAAGCCCATTGCAACTTTGGGCCTGAAGGCACCGCGACCGAGGGTGAGCGCGATGCCGAGTTTGAAGAGCGAGTTTGCGAGGCAGCCGACTGCGATAGCGGTGGCGGCGGTTGCGAGATGCTCTGGGTTTTGGGCGGATTTAGACATCGAGATGGTGAGCGCGTCGACGTCGGTGAGGCCGAGAATTGCTCCGGAAATAATGAGGCCGGATTGGCCCCAGGAGGAGTGAACGGCGGTCATTGCGAAGAGGACACATTGGAAGAGAGCGGCCATCTGGAGCGCTGCGCCTACGGCCAGCGGGTTCTTGGGGGGAGGGCCTGATTCGGAGGATTTGTCCGTACTGCGCAAGCCGAGAATGCAGATAGTTGCGCCGACAAGGGCGGGGAGGATCCAGTATGGGATCAGGGCCAGGCCAAGTGGGGCGTTGAGAATCGTGGTTACGACGGCAACGCGGAGGTACATGATGGTGCAGGCGGTGAGGACTCCGATGGCAAGGGGAGTGGCGCTGGTGGGTTCTGTTGCGCTGATGCGAGCGAGGGTGTAGGTGACGTTGGTGGAGGAGATCAGGCCGCCGAGGATTCCCGTCACCACATAGCCGTGACTGGCGCCGACGATGAGTCTTGCTGCGTAGCCAGTGAAGCTGAGGCCGGAGATCAGGAGAACAATGATCCAGAGTTCACGCGGGTGGATGCCTCCGAGGGGGCCATAGGGGCCTTCTGGTAGCAGGGGAAGGATGACGAGGGCCATCAAGGCGAAACGAAAGCCGGCTCGGAGGCCCAGATTGGGGAGGCCTTCGACGAAGCTGTGGAGGCGGGATTTTTCGATCAGGAGGACCGACGTGGCTGCGATAAGTGCGCTTGAAAGTGTCCAGGAACCGAGCCCTGCGAGAAAGCCAGCGGCGAGGACAATGAGTGCGGCGACCTCTGTGGTGGCATCGATGTCGCGACGGCTGGCGGCGAGGTATGCAATGAGGATCAGAGCGACGGTACCGGCCAGCAGGATGGATGCCGGGATCTCAAGGCCGGCAGTCCAGAGGTAGGCTGAGGTGCCAGCTAGTGCGCCGAGCAAGGTGAAGGTGCGGAGGCCGGCGAAGTGGGAATGTGGGCCGTCGGCGTGGCCGGAGTGTTGACGTTCGACGCCGATTGCGGCTCCGCCCAAAGTTGCGATGCAGATTCCGAGCACGCCTTGAGGCTGAAAGTCCACTGATTGGATTCTATGGCATTGTGGATTCGACATAGAATAGAGCCATCGTGCTACGCCTTCTTTTATTTTTTGGAATCGTGACTGGGTTTACTACCGCTGCGGAAATCGATGCATTGCTGCTGGCGAAATGCGGGGCATGTCATAGCGCGAAGGTGAAGACTAGCGGGTTCTCGGTAGAGAGTCTGGCAACAGCCGTTGCCGGTGGCACCAAGCATGGCAAGGCAGTGGTAGGCGGACATCCAGAGTTGAGCCCGCTGATTCGCATGGTGCGTGGGGAGATGGCACCGAAGATGCCAGTGGGTGGGGCACTCGATGCCCGTGAGATCGCTCTGCTTGAGGATTGGGTTCGTTCGATGCCGGCTGAGAAGCAGACAGTGCAGGTGGCCTGGCGCTGGCCTTATGAGAAGCCAGTGAAGTCGTCGTTGCCTACGGTTGCCAATAGTGCCTGGGTTCGTAACGAGGTGGACCGGTTCGTGCTGGCCAAGCTAGAGGCGAAGGGGATTCGTCCGGCACCTGAAGCTTCTGCAGCTACGCTGGCTCGGCGGCTTTATCTGGATCTTGTGGGGATGCCTCCGAGTACCGACGAGCTGGCGCGCTTTGGTAAGGAATCTTATGAGCAGACCGTGGACCGGTTGCTGGCCGACCCTCGTTATGGGGAGCGATGGGGCAGGCATTGGCTGGATGTGGCGCGGTATGGTGAGACGTCCGGGCTTGAGGGGGATGGGGCGATTGGGAATGCCTGGCGGTATAGAGATTGGGTGATCGAAGCATTTAACTCGAACATGCCCTATGACCGGTTTGTGAAGTTGCAGCTTGCGGGAGGGGATGAGCACTCCAAGACACGGAATAACTATCAACCGGATGTGCAGGGATTTGTGCCGACCGGTTTCTTGCGCGTGGCCCCTTGGGATCGATCGAATCTGGTGGCCGCCGATGTGCGTCAGAACTATCTGGCCGAAGTAACTGGTGTGACGGGGAGTGTGTTTCTGGGTTTGTCTGTTGGGTGTGCGCGTTGTCATGACCACAAATACGATCCGATTCCGACTCGCGATTATTACCGTTTGCAGGCATTCTTTCAAGCCACTGAGGCTGGCCGGGATGTGGCTGTGCCTTATGCCGACAAGGCGATGGCAAAGAAGGCAGAGGAGCAGATTGCCGTTTACGAGAAGCGACTGAAAGAGGGGCCCGAGAAGGGTGTACTTGAGGCTTTTGAGAAGGAACTGCTGGTGAAGCTGGTGGCAGGGCGGAAGGTTCGCGTTGGCGAGGCGAAGGAGTTTGGGAAGGCGGATTTGCGGCTTGAGATGAAATTGAATCCGGCTGAGCGGGGCGTGTTTACAGCGCAGGAAGTGGCTCGTTACTTGAGTTTGCTTGAAGATTCGGATCGCACGGGCGACGCTGAAGAGCAGAAGGCGCTGGATGAAGTGGAAGGGCCGATGCTTGCGCGGCTGCGTGCGGCTTACGCAAAGGGTCTCGATGCGTCGAAGCGCTTTGAGGCTTTGAGCATTGCTGATGTGAAGCGTGAGGCGGAAGCGAAGTATTCCGGGAAGTCGATCTTTAGTGCCGAGGAGAAAGCGCGGCACGGTGAATTGAGTGCAAAGCTGTCGGTTTACCGGAGAAGGCTTACGCGCTGGAAGACTAATGTGATTGCGGTGACGAATGTAGCGGGGCCGCCCAGCGGGCCTGATATTGCGCCGACGCGGATCTTGTTGCGTGGAGATTACCGGCAGCCGGGTGACATAGTGGAGCCGGGGTTTCTTTCGGCGATCACAGGGCATTCCGATTCGGCTGAGCTGGATACGGACCGTTATCGACAATTTGTGACTCGCGGGCGCCGGATGACGCTGGCCAAATGGATTGCGTCGAAGGAGAACCCGCAGACGGCACGCGTGTGGGTGAACCGCTTGTGGCAGCAGCATTTTGGAGCCGGGATTGTACGAACGACTTCTGACTTTGGTGTCAACGGGGACAGACCGTCGCATCCCGAGTTACTCGACTGGCTGGCAGTGCAATTTATGGATAGCGGCTGGGATACCAAGGCGATGCATAAGTTGATGGTTAGATCAGCGACTTATAGGCAGTCGGCTGATAACAGTGCAGCAGATTTGGATAATCGGTTAGTTTCGAAGTTTAGTCGGCGGCGGCTTGAAGCCGAAGCGATTCGCGACAGCATCCTGCAGGTGTCTGGCCGGTTAAATCTGGAGATGGGTGGGCCGAGTGTGTTTCCACCCTTGCCTGCGGATTTGGCCGACTTTGCGCGCTACGGGCGGAATGGCGATTTGATGTGGGAGCCGAATGAGAAGGAGAATGATGCACAGCGACGGTCTGTGTATATTTTTCAGCGGCGTTCTCTGCCTTTGCCGATGATGTCGGCTTTTGATGCGAATGTGTTTAGCGAGTCTTGTGATAGGCGGAGTTCAACGACTACGCCGTTGCAGGCGCTTTCGATGATGAATGGTTATCTGGTGGCAGAAGAAAGTGCGCATCTGGCCAAGCGCATTGAGAAGGAAGTGGGCGAGAAGAAGCCGGACCAGATCCGGCGGCTATTTGAGCTTGTGTTGGGGCGGGGGCCGAAGGCACAGGAGATCGACCGGTTTGCCAGCTTCCCGGGCAAGCTTGATGCGTTGGTGCGTGTGTTGTTCAATTCAAATGAGTTCTTGTACACGGAGTAAATGGAAATGACTTCACGGCGACGCTTGTTATTCAATTCGTATCTTGGTCTGGGTGGATTGGCGCTCAGTGATCTGCTGGCTGCCGATCAACCATTGGCACCGCGCAAGGCGCACCGCGAGGCCAAGGCCAAGAGCTGCATCTTCCTCTTTATGGAGGGTGGGGTGAGCCAGATGGATACCTTTGACTACAAGCCTGCGCTGATCAAGCATGCCGGTAAGCAGATGCCGAAGGCTGGCAATACGGTGGGTGAGATTGCGACGTTTTCGGCTGCGCCGAATCGCGTGATTCCGCCGGTTGCGCCTTTCAAGCAGTATGGGCAAAGCGGTCGCTGGATATCGGATTTGTTGCCTCATCTCGCATCGACGATTGATGATGTGGCGATGATCCATGGCGTGAAGGTGGATAACAACAATCATGGCCCGGCGGTGTATCACACGCTGACGGGGAACATGTTTCCGGGGAGCGCTTCG
>JBKJUN010000550.1:0-8296 GCA_046590555.1 Bryobacter sp.
GGAATGCCTTTGTCAGGGATGGCCATCACTTCCGACAGCACGGCGGCTGCCTCATTGAGCCGCTTTACCGGTTCATTATCTTTGGCCATCATCGGCGCAAGCGCCAGGGTAGCTACCAATATTAATCGCATTCTCAACCTCTTTGGTCAACCCGGTAAACTCTATCTGAGATGTGGGAGACAAAATAAGATTTGCAATTAGCCTGCCAATGCTTAAAGTATTGAAAACAAAAAAACAATTGGAGAAGTCCCAGCAACGCGATTGACCACTGGAGGTCATTTGACTTTGGAGCGTCAAATTTCGGCAAGTCGAACAAAGCTAGAAGAGCTGCACATCTGAAGCGCCGCTCGCCTTCCCTTAAGTAGATTGAGAGAGTCGGATTCTTGCGAATTAAAAGCCTGCGGACAATGCAGGTGATCCTATCTGGAGAGGAGGTAAATGTCAATTTGACTGCGGCACCGGCTCTACTTGCGACAGCCAAACCGTCTCCAGCAAATTTAGTAATTACTGAGTTGGTATTGAATGTAACAGTAACAGCGCTAGCGTTTGCCGCTAGTATTACGAGAGCTGCGCCGGTGATACAGATAGATTCAACGAAGGCGCGAACCGGGAGGTTAGTTGACAGAATAGACCGGAAGGATGGGTTACAGATTGAGGGTCGGCAGCCGATAGGGGAGAATGCCCTGGAAAGAGAAATACCGGACGATGGAAAAAGTAGGATTTGTGATGGCAGTTGCAGCCAAGGAAAGCAACATCGCGGAGTTGTGCAGGCGGTTTGGGATCTCGCGGCAAACCGGCTATGAGGTGCTGACGAGGCATCTTAAAGAAGGCTATGAAGGGTTGAGGCCGCGCAGCCATGCACCGCGCAAGAAGCTGCATGCGATGAGCGAAGTGGTGAAAGATCTGGTGCTGAAACTGAGGCGGGAGCGACCGAGTTGGGGGCCGAAGAAGCTAAAGGCATATCTGGAGAGGCAGGAGAGAGCCAAGCCTGAAGAAGAACGGCGGCGGATGCCAGCGGCGAGCAGCATGGGAGATTTGCTGAAGCAGGAAGGATTGATCGTCAAGCGGCGCAAGCGGCCTGGAGGTCAAGTGCCGTCGAGCGAACCGCTGGGACATGCCGATAAGCCGAACCGGGTCTGGAGCATTGACTTCAAAGGACACTTCAAGACCGGCGATGGCAAGCGCTGCGAACCGTTGACGGTAACCGACAACGAGAGCCGCTACTTGCTGAAGCTGGTGGCGATGACAGGGATCGAGAGCGAGCGGGTGAGAGCGGTGATGCAGGCGGCATTCCGGTCGGACAACGGAGCGCCCTTTGCCAGCAACGCGCCTGGTGGAGTAACGAAGCTATCGCTGTGGTGGGAGCGGCTCGGGATCCGGCATGAGCGGATCGAACCCGGAAAGCCGCAACAGAATGGGCGGCATGAGCGGTTCCATCTATCGTTGTTACGGGACAGGTTGGATCAGGGCGTGGCCTGGGACTTGAGAGCGCAGCAGCGAGTGTTTGAACACTACCAGCGGGAGTTCAATGAAGAGAGGCCACATGAAGCGCTGGAGATGCAGACACCATCTGAACGCTATCGGCTTAGCGCGAGGCGCTACGACGGCCAGAATCCAGAATTTGAATATGACGAGGGCTTCCAGACACGCAGAGTTTATGGGCGGGGGACGATCTTGTGGGCCGCCGAACAGATCCCGATATCGCCCGTACTGGCGGGGGAGAACATCGGGCTGCGTGAGGAAGAGGAAGACCTATTTGCGGTTTACTGCGGCCGGATCTTCCTTGGTTGGCTGGAGAACCGGACCAACACCTTTGTACGGGAAGACCGGGCTGAGCGCTGGGCCAAGAAGGAAACTGCGGCATGAGAAGCGTGTGGAAATGCCGGACCATGAAAGCGGGGGAAAAGCAAAAACCGCTTTTCCCCCGCTCCCACAGTCCTTGGAAATCGCAGGGCGATTCCCACATTCCCACACGACGGCGGCGGTTCCTCTCCCCTCTTTCCAAGCCAAAGCCCAAAGCCAAAACCAAAAGCTAAAACCTTGTGCGATATCTTGTTTCCAGGCAGCCGTGCAGATTCGGAAAGTGTCACCCAACACTCCGGTCTAAAGTGTCACCCATCACTCCGGTCGCGCAACCCTCGCCCCAAGTATTTAAGAATGGGTGCCTGTTAGGGGCCACCAGCATGTTCTGCCTGCCCCAAATTCTCTCTCAAATTGCTACGCTAACCTCAATGACGAAACATCTCGCCCTGCTGCTCACCCTCGCCTCTCTATTGTCAGCCGAAGGCCGCCAACTCCTCCAGCGTCCCGCCCTCAGCCAAACCCACATCGCCTTCTCCTACGCCGGCGACCTCTGGACCGTAGCCCGCACTGGCGGCACCGCCATCCGCATCACCTCAGGCGTCGGCACAGAGTCCGAGCCCGCCTTCTCACCCGATGGCCAAACCGTAGCCTTCACCGGCGAGTACGACGGTAACGTCGATGTCTTCACCGTTCCCGTCACCGGCGGCACCCCCAAGCGCATCACCTACCACCCCGATCCCGATAACGCCATCGGCTGGACTCCCGACGGCAAGCGCATCATCTTCCGCTCTGGCCGCGATTCTTTCTCTCGCTACACCAAGCTCTTCACCGTCTCACCCGATGGCGGTCTCCCCGAAGCCATGCCCCTGCCCATGGGGTATTCCGGAGCCCACTCGCCCGACGGCAAAACCTTCGCCTACGCACCTCTCGGCGTCGGCGGCGGCTTCTCCAACTACATTGCCTGGAAGCGCTACCGGGGTGGCCGCGCCAGCTACATCTGGCTAGCCAACATGGCCACTCTCGACACCGTCAAGATCCCCCGAACAGACTCTCAAGACTTCGATCCCATGTGGCTCGGCGACAAAATCTATTTCCTCTCAGACCGCACCGGCAAAGCCAGTCTCTACCGCTACGATCCAGCCTCCAAGGCCGTCACCGATCTCGTCAAGAACACGGGCTACGACATCAATTCGGCCAAGGCCGGCCCCGGCGGAATCGTCTACGACCAGTTCGGCGACATTCACATCTACGACGTCAAAACCGGCAAAGACAGCATCGTCAAAATCGACATCACCGGCGACATGCCAGAAGTCCGCCCCCGCTTCAGCGATGTTTCAAATGAAATCCGCAACATCGGAATCTCCGCCGCCGGCGTACGCGCCGTCGTAGAAGCCCACGGCGAAATCCTCACTGTTCCCGTCGCCAAGGGCGACACCCGCAATCTCACCAACACCCCAGGCGTAATGGAGCGCTCGCCCGAATGGTCGCCCGACGGCCAAAGCATCGCCTACTTCTCAGACCAGGATGGCCCCTACGCCCTTCACATCAAAAATCAGAACGGCACCAGTGAAGCCAAGAAGATCTTCATCTCCAAAGACCCGGCCTATTACCGCAACCCGCAATGGTCCCCCAACAGTAAGTACATCGCCTTCCACGACAACCGCCTCAATTTCTGGTACGCCGAAATCGACACCGGCAAAGTCACCAGGATCCACACAGATCGCATCTCCGACAATAATGCTGACCTTGCCTGGTCACCCGATTCCAGGTGGCTCGCCTTCACCCCGGCACTGGCCAACCGCATGCACGCCGTCTATCTTTACTCTCTCGAATCCGGTAAATCTACACAGGTTACCGACGGCATGAGCGACGCACGATCTCCTGCTTTTGACCGTGACGGCCAGTATCTCTACTTCGCCGCCAGTACCGATTTCGGTACCTCCATCAGTGGTCTCGACATGAGCAGCGATGCCTTCTCCACAACCCGAAGCATCTACTCTGTTGTCTTGAACAACGAATCCCCATCTCCGGTTGCCCCCGAAAGCGATGAAGAAAAGCCTCTCGCCGAGCGCACTCCCGCCCGTCCGGCTGCAGCCGCTGCTGCTCCTAAGCCCACCCGTGTAGATCTCGATGGCATCGCAAACCGCATCGTCGCACTGCCTATTCCCGCCCGCACCTTCGGCGGGCTAGTCGCAGGCAAAGCCGGAATCCTTTTCCTGTCTGAAAGCAGAGCCTCCGGCCGCGCGGGTGCAGGCCTTGGACGCACCCTCCACAAGTTCGAAGTAAAGACCAAAAAACTCGAGACCTTCGCCCAAGGCGTATCCAACTACGCTGTCTCGGCCGATGGCGAGAAGATCCTAATCGCCATGAGTGCTCCCACTGAGCCGCCCACTCAAAGCCGCACAAACTACGCCATCGTCAGCACTGCTTCACCCATGAAACCAGGTGAAGGAACTCTCCGCATCAACAACCTCCAGATCCGCATCGAGCCAATAGCCGAATGGCAACAGATGTACCGCGAAGTCTGGCGTATCCAGACTGCCTACTTTTACGATTCGAAGTTCCACGGAGTCAACGTACAGGAAGCTGAACAAACCTACGCGCAGTACGTCAAAGGAATCTCCTCGCGTGCCGAACTCAACTACATCTTCCAGGAGATGCTCGGCGAATTCAGCGTTGGCCACATGCGCGGCGGTGGTGGCAACATCCCTAACCCGAAACGCATCCCCGGCGGCCTCCTCGGCGCAGACTACGAGATCTCGGGCGGTCGCTACAAGCTCAAGCGCATCTACTCGGGCGAGAGCTGGAATCCCCAACTTCGTTCCCCCCTTGTTCAGCCCGGCCTCAAGGTCCAGCAGGGCGAATTCATCCTCGCCATCAATGGCGAAGACCTCAACTCTTCGACTGACATTTCTCAGCTCCTCGAAGCCACAGCCAACCGCAGCGTCACCCTCAAGCTCGCCTCCGACGCCACCGGTAGCAACCTCCGCGAAGTCGCCGTAGTCCCAGTCGCCACCGAGACTGCCCTTCGCAATCTCTCCTGGATCGAAGACAACCGGCGCAAGGTCGATCAGCTCAGCAATGGCAAACTAGCCTATGCCTACATGCCCGACACCGGCCTCGGCGGCCTCACCAGCTTCAATCGCTACTTCTTCGCCCAGACCGATCGCCAGGGCCTCGTTCTCGACGAGCGCTTCAACGGCGGGGGCCAAGTGGCCGACTACGTCATTGAGGTTCTCAAGCGTCCTCTCATGAGCTACTGGAAGCCTCGCTACGGCGATGTCTACAAAACTCCTGCCGGTTCGATTCAGGGTCCCAAGGTAATGATCGTCAACGAATTTGCCGGCTCCGGTGGTGATGCCATGCCCTGGCTCTTCCGCCAGGCCAAACTCGGCACCTTGGTTGGCAAACGCACCTGGGGTGGCCTGGTCGGCATCGGTGCAATTCCACCATTGATGGATGGCGGTAACGTCACCTCACCCAGCTTCGGCTTCTTCAGCCCGGCTGGCGAATGGGATGTCGAGAATCGCGGTGTCGCACCTGATGTAGAAGTCGAGCTCGATCCCAAGTCGGTCGCTGCAGGTCGTGATCCTCAACTCGAAAAAGCTGTCAGCATCGCTTTGGCCGCGCTCGAGAAAACGACTCTGCCAACTCCAAAGGTCCCCAATTTCCCCGACTATCACCACCCGAGTACGAATCAATAACTAGTTGCGGAAGCGCAAGCTGCCGCCTTGTTGGATCTTCTCAATCAGCCCAACGATGTCAGATTGCTCAACCGGTTTCCGCAGCATCGAAGAGGATGATCCGTCGAGCAACTCCGTGCTCTGCTCCTCGGCGCTCTCACTCAGCAATGCGAAGTGAGGTGTCCGGTGGTGCACTTTTTGGAATAGCTCGGCCCATGTCCCACCCTCCGGGCTTGCGCTGGCAAAAACAATGTCGAAGCGCATTTTCTCAGCCAAATCCGCCGCTTCTTCGATATTGGTTACCGGAATCAACCTGTGATTCAACTCTCCAAAGATCGACAACATTCGCCGCTGCGATTGCACCTCGGGCTCTACCAGCAAGGCCGTAATCGTACCCCTCTGGGGAGCAAACTGCAATGCAGTAGCAAAGTCTTCGAGCGGGCTCGAATTGAGCGTTGGAAGTTCTACATCGTAGCGGTAGCGCCCTGCCCGTATCGTTGTAAACCGAACTTCACCGCCATAAGATTGCAGCAGGCCTTTTGTGATGGCCAGCCCCAGGGCAGACCCACTAAAGTCGGGTCCCTCTCCGTCACCAAATGGTCCCGAGAACTCAATCTCGATCATTGCGCTTCGCCCAATCCGGCTCAGACTTACCTCAAAGAAATGCTCTAGCGAATATGTAGCCGCTGCCTTGGCGTGTAAAAGTAAATTCTCAAATACTCGGGTCAATTGATCTTGAGATCCAAGCACATAGAGGCTCTCCGGCCCCAGATTGGCTTCACTCTCAATTTGCGCCTTCCGCATGTCTTCATCCATCTCTTCCATCAACCGCTGAAAGAGAAACCGCATGTCCACAGGGCGCGCATCTATCTGCTCTGCACGTGCCACAGCCACGATCCGCTTCACCGTCTCGCTCGCCTTCTGTACCTGCTCATGAATCGCCGCCGCATCGCTAGACGCCAGCGCCGCCGTCAAATCGCGAATCTTCTCCAGCGGAGCATTCAACTCTGTAAGCACGCCGTGAATCAATTGACCTGCCACTGCCAACTTTTCACTCCGATGGATCTGCTCACGAAGGGCG
Organism: Bryobacter sp.; assembly: GCA_046590555.1. Taxonomy (GTDB): domain Bacteria; phylum Acidobacteriota; class Terriglobia; order Bryobacterales; family Bryobacteraceae; genus Bryobacter. The sequence continues at coordinate 6,568 of JBKJUN010000550.1, forward strand.
GATTCTTCGAGCCCTTCAAAATATTGGCAAGCGTCATTGGCCAGATGCTGTGCTGCTGGCTGCAAGGCTTCAATCAACAACAGCCGGCCCGCAGGCCCTGTCAGCACCAGTGCTCCCCGCGCTTCATTCCGGTTCCGCATCGGGATTACCAGCAACGACTTCGATTCTTCTTCTTTACCATGCAACAGGTCTGCCGAGTTCGTGTCTACAAATTGCAATAGTGTCTTGTTCTTGACTGCCAGTGCAATCCCGCTCTCAATTGCAGTAGCGCACTCATCGACATGAAATGAGTGCAGCGCAGAACTACTCTGATCCGGGATCCGCTCGAGCAGTTTCCGTGTCGAATCGTAATGATAGGAACTCACCGTTTCTGCTGGAACTAACTCAAGCAAGCGGCTTCTGAGAATCTCTGCCACTTCCCTTGCTGTTCCTACCCCGTACAATTCCTCGCTCGCCTGCAGCATCCGCTGAATCACTCGATTCTGCCGCCGTGCACGCTGCTGCCAGTACCATGCCGCAAGGATCACCAAAAGCACCATCAAAACAGCCGCAGGCACTATCTGCGGGGGCACGACCGGTCGCGGCTCTACCATTTCAATGTCTTTCGGGCTAGCCAGCAGCAACTGAAAGAACTGATTAAATGGAGGCCTCAGGCAGAACTGGCTCACCAACCCTTTCACCCTGATTCTGTCGCCCTTCTTGTATACCGACAGCGGGTGTTCACTCCCCCCCTTCATCTGCGGCAGAAATACCCGAATCGATTGGCCGCCTTCGCTGAAATCCAGTAGGTCGCCTTTCGATCCTTCCCGAAACTCCCCAACCACTCCCTGAATCTCAACCTTCATGCCCTCATACTGAAAGCTCGCCGCACTCATGGGAGTCAACTGTATCAGCCCCGGCAAGCTTCCGCTCCCAAATACTCTCAACTCGCTCGGCTTCAGCACGGCTTGCCCTGCATGCAAACTCACAATGCCAGAAGCTTCAAGCAATGTCCCAGGTGCGAAGCCTGCCCCGCTTGGTTTTCTCGATTCGTTATCTCCGGAAAAAACCAGCATCAAACCCGAATTCTTGCTTTCCGCATCGAGCAACGGTAAATAACTGGCATCCGGCGCGTCCAATACGGATGCCTGTACCAAGCCCTGCACTCGAACTGCTTCTCCCAGCAGTTTCGGACGATAGTCCGGTCCCACCCGGGCCGACGCCTCCGACAATTTCACGATTCGATAGCCCCGCGACTCCTCAACTGCACCCTGTCCATAGACCATTTGGAGCGCACACAAACCAATCACGATTTTTAAGCTTGTTCTTCGAGCCATTCTTGAAGTCGGATATCTAGGAAATGATCGGCTTCTACCGCCTGTCCAATCAGAGTAGTCCTGTGAGAATTTATAGCTACCACTCTCATCCCTGCCGCAACAGCCGCATCTATTCCTGTTTGGGAATCCTCAAAAACTATACAGTCTTTAGGCGCTATCTGCAAGAGTTCGGAGGCTTTAAGGTAAATTTCCGGGTGTGGTTTTCCGTATTTCACCATCTGACCATTCAGAGCATACAGAAAGAAACTGGCTAGCTCAGCCCGGTCTAGAACAAAATTTACATTAGCAGCCTCAGCATTTGAAGCTACAGCCTTTGGCATGAGGGGATTTCGCGTCAAAAACTGCCGAACCCCAGGCACGAGCGATGCCTCAAGCTCCGCTTCAATTAAGTCCCGGTACAAAGCTTCTTTCTC
>JBKJUN010000567.1:0-6833 GCA_046590555.1 Bryobacter sp.
CGAAATGGGCCGCCAACACGGTCGGATTCTCTCCGCAGAAATCGCCGACGGCCTCAAAGCGATCCAGACCATAATCGTTCACGACACCAAAAGAGATTGGGCCTTTTACCGCGCCGCCGGCAAAGATATTCTCTGGCCCAAGGTTGAAACCCAGTATCGCGAAGAGCTCAAAGGTATCGCCGAAGGCCTCAAGGAGAAAGGTTCCAAGCTCGATCTATGGGACGTAGTGGCCCTCAACGGCTGGATGGAACTTGCCTGGTATTACGTGCCTGCCTACAACAAGAAGCACGGCGTCCCCAACCCGCCCGCTGCCGTCGCCCCTGAGCACTGCTCTGCTTTCATCGCCACCGGCAAGTACACCAAGAACGGCAAAATCGTCATCGCCCACAACGCCTGGGTTGACTACGCCATCGGTGAGCGTTGGAATATCATTTTCGACATCCAGCCCAAAGACGGCATGCATATGATCATGGATGGCTACCCCGGCCTCATCCATTCCGGCGACGACTTCGGCATCAACACCTCCGGCATCGTCATCAGCGAAACTACCATCACTGGTTTCCAGGGCTTCGACGAAAATGGCATCCCCGAATTCGTCCGCGCCCGCAAAGCCCTCCAATATGGCAAGTCCATCGACGAAGTCACTGCGATTTTCAAAGATGGCAACAACGGTGGCTACGCCAACACCTGGCTGATTGGTGATAACAAGACCAACGAAATCGCCCGCCTCGAGCTCGGCCTCAAAAACGTAACGCTCGAGCGAACCCGCGACGGCTACTACGCCGGGTCGAACTTCCCGATCAACGCGAATCTCCTGGCGGAAGAAACGAAAGATTTTGACGCCAAAGACCTCTCGAATTCTGCAATGGCCCGCAAGGTCCGTTGGGAAGCAATTCTCGAGGAGAACAAAGGCTCGATCGACATCAAGCTAGCCCAGCGTTTCATGGCCGACGGCAAAGACACCTACGACAAGAAAGACGCCCCGAGCGAGCGCAGCCTCTGCGGCCGCATCGATCTCTCCGCCCGCGGCAGCGCCGGCTGGCAGCCTCCCTTTGGCCCGGCAGGCGCGGTCCAAAACAAAGCAGCCGACTCCAGCATGATCGATAGAATGGCCCTCTCTGCGGCATATGGTCCGCAATGCGGCCCAGACTTTAAAGCGGCCGATTTCCTAAAGGCCCACCCCGAATTCAACTATCAGAAAGATGTACTAAAAGATATGCCCAGCCAGTCCTGGGCGGAATTTAAATCGATCCGATAATTATTTTTAAGACCCAGTAACGAAGCCGCCCCAAACATCGACTTCCTTACATATCCCCGTTACGAAGGCGGATGCCTTGAAACTCCACCCCGGGTTCCTTGACATCCGCCGACTCATTTTTAAGCGATCCTGTAGTCATGCCAGTGATGATTGAGATCTCGGATCCCTCATTTCCCACGAAACAAATCCAGCTATCGCAGGATGCCCCCACTCTCAGAGACCTCCTCCGCGCTCGAATCGACCAGGAAGTCTCCAGCTACAATCAGCACCTCCCTGAAATCTTCACCGGCCTCGTCCAACCCGAAGAATCAGAACAAATCCTGAACGGCTTCCGGCTGAAGAGCAAACACCCCCTCGACGCAGAGCGCCAATTCACTCAGGCCTGTCACGCATTCACCCGCAACGGCTTTCTCGTCCTCGCCGGCGAGCGCCAGATCACAGATCTCGACGAAAATCTCCAGCCCGGCGAACCCATCCAGTTCCTCAAACTCATGCCACTCATCGGAGGCTAATCATGAATCCAGTCATCGAAGAATTCCGCAACCTCCTGGCTGCCCAATCCCCAGCCAATTCGGCACCCAGGCCAACGATGCCGATGCAGACTTCCAGAAAGGCCTAGTCTGGGCCATTGGTGGCTCAGGCCAACCCACCCTTTGCCCGGCCCTCGCAGACTTCGCCCTTGCCTGCTTCCGCAAAATCCCGCAAATTGGTGCCGTCTCGCAAAAGGCCGGCAATGCCTGTGTCAACTCGCTCGCCATTATGCCCGGCCTGGAAGCCGTCGCCCAACTCAGCCGCCTCTCCACCAAGGTCAAATACGACGTCGCTCTTCGCCTCATCGAACAAGCCCTCAACGAAGCCGCCACCAGCAACAACGTCTCCCGAGAAGACCTCGAAGCCATGTCCGTCCCTTCCGGCGAGGACCTCAGCCCCAAAGACCTCAAGGCTCTCCTGTCAGCCCAGCAAGTACGACTCGAACGGCTCCTCAGTTCCCCCAACTCGACGGCCTTTAATTCCTGGCACGAGTGGTACATCGACCACCCACTTACCAGCCAATATACCCAGCGCCTTATCTGGCAATTCGGCAATCAAACCGCCGTCTGGCACAACGGCACGCTCATCGACTGGGCCAATCAACCCATCTCGACTACAGAAGCCACAAGAGTCAAACTCTGGCACCCGATCGAAGCCGACGTCCAGACCATCCTCAGTTGGCGCGCCTGGCTTGAAGACCACAACTTCGTCCAGCCCTTTAAACAGGGCCACCGCGAAGTCTACATCCTGACCCAGGCCGAACGTACCACAAACCCGCTCTCGAACCGCTTCGCCGGTCACCTCGTCCGCCAGCACCAATTTGCCGCCCTCTGCCGCGAGCGTGGCTGGAATTTCAATCTGATAAGCAAGTGGGATTCCCACAACAATCCCAAGCTCAAGATTCCGGCTTACAATCTTGAAGCCGAGCTTGCAGTCGACTTCCCCCCCAACGAAAACGAAACCTCAGCCCACGCCATCTACCTTCTAGTCGCCACTGGCAGCCTCAGCTTCCGCAACAAGGAAGGCCAGCCCCAGGCGCTCGATACAGTCCCTGAAAGAATTTTCACAGAAGTGCTGCGCGACGTCGACCTCTTCATCGGCGTTACCAGCATCGCCAGCGACCCCGCCTGGCCCAGCCAGAACCCCAACCACCAACACCTCGACTACTGGCATCGCACAGCCTTCGGAGACCTCTCCACCGTAGCAGAAAATCGCAAATGGATCCTCGAAAAGCTACTCCCGAAGCTGGCGATAGCGAAACACTGCCGAATCGAAGGCCACTTCCTCCACGTCCGAGGCAACCTGCACGAATACCGCATCCACCTCGGTAGCGGCAACTGCATGATCAACGAACTAGACCGCTACCTCTGCATCGTCCAGGGCCCCGCCGATAAAGCCGCCAAGCTCCCGCTCCCCTTCGAAGGCGACACTGTCCTGTCTCTGATCCTGAGTAAAGCAATAATGTTAGCCTCAGACGACAAGATCAAAGACGAATCCATCCGCCGTCAGCTCAACTGATTCTGCTGGTGTGTACTCCGTGCGCATTCAAGCTACAATAATCGCTAGAACGCTTGCAGAGCAGATTCATCATCGAAAAATTGCTTCAGGCCGACTGGGTCGAGGTGGCTCAAAGAGGAAGCCACAAGCAGTTCAAACACGCTTCGCGAAGCGGAAGAGCGACGGTGCCGCACCCCAAACGAGACATACCTATCGGCACGCTTAAGAGCATAGAAAAGCAATCTGGCTTGAAATTTACCCGAAAGAACTAGACACCGCAATGGACTACATCGCCTACCTCCACAAAGAATCCAAATCCGACATCGGTGTCAGCTTCCCGGATTTTCCAGGCTGCATCACCGCGGGTAAGACCCTCGAGGAGGCTCGCACCATGGCGGTAGAAGCCCTTCAATTTCATGTTGAAGGCATGCTTGAAGACGGACTCGAAATCCCACCTCCTTCCAGCCTCGATCAACTGGCTGGAGACGCCGCACTGAAAGCGGCTGTAGCGGTCCTAATTCCGTTTACTCCATCAGAGAAGACCATCCGGGTAAACATCACCGCGCGGGAAGGCCAAATTCAGCGAATAGACCGCTTGGCCAATCAGGCAGGACTATCGCGATCCGCCTACATGGTCGAGGCGGCTCTTCAAGGCCCCGCGAAAAGGCGCAAAGCCTAGGGCAGCGCCAGCAAATACTGCGTAATCGCCTCTTCGTCCGCCGGGCTGAACTTATAAGAAGGCATTGTCGAATCCGAATCATACTTTGTCGGATCTTTAAAATGATCTTTCACCCAATCCGCCTTGCGGCGCTTGGACAATCCATTCAGGGGCGGCCCGTTATTCATCCCCGCTCCATTCACCTGATGGCAAACCCCGCACTGGTTCTTCTGGTACACCAACGCGCCCTGCCAGGCAAACACCGGAACCTCGCTCATCTTCACTGCATTCTGAGGCGTCAGCTTGATCAAGAACGAAGCCAGCGCATTCATCTCATTCGGCTTCAGAGACATCATTGCAATAGGCACACCGGGCCGCTTGAAGTGCGCCACCATCCACGCCACATCACGAGATACTCCACCGGTACCCATATTCGGCCCCGCCTTGCCTTCATCGGCCAATCCCAGCGTATGGCAGTTGGCGCACTTTTCCTTCTCGAAATACCCAACCCCAGCCATCTCAATCGGCGTCAGGTCCACCCACTCCATCGGGCCCATAGCCTCGGCCAGCGCAGCTTCTTTGGGCGTCTCAACAAGAGCTGCCGCAGTCAATCCTCCCCACCCAACGGCACATAAAAGCACAACCGCCAATGCCGTACTTCGCTTCGTAACCTTAAGCATCGGCGCATGATCGAGAAACGGCACGGCCATCAATCCGCCAACAGCCAGCACGGGCAACACCACCGTCGCAAACAACTCCAGCGGACCCTCGCAATACTTCAGCAACTGAAACAGAAACTGAAAATACCACTCCGGCCTTGGAATAAACGTCGTATCCGTCGGGTCGGCCAACCGTCCCAGCGGCGCCTTCGCCACAATCGCCAGCGTAAACAAAGTTGCAAACACAACAAAGATCGCAAACGTATCCTTGAACACCTGCTTCGGATAAAACTTCTGCTTCGGCAACACCTCATCGCCAGGCACCGGCGCCACCCCATGCCGCCTCACCAGATAAACGTGAAACACGATCAGCAAGAAAGTAACCGCAGGCAAAATCAACACATGCGCCGCATAAAACCGCGCAAAAGTAACAACGCCCACTCCATCCTCAGCACCCATCAGCCGCAGCACATAAGGCCCCATCACAGGCACCCCGGCCGCAATCTGCGTCGTCACAACCGTACCCCAATAAGCCCGGTTATCCCAAGGCAACAAATACCCCGTCAACGAAAACGCAAGCGTAAACAGCAGCAACACCACACCCGCCAGCCAGGTCGCCTCACGAGGCTTCTTGTAGGCCCCCCAGATGAAAACCTGAATCATGTGCAAAACAACCACGATCACCATCGCCGAGGCACCCCAGTGATGCAACCCGCGAATCAGCGACCCGCCACTTAATTCCGTCATGATGTAGCGCAAGCTGTTATGCGCCTCCCCCGGCGTCGGCCCATAATTCAGCCCCAGCAAGATCCCCGTAAACGACTGCACCAGAAACAGGAACATCGCCACAGACCCAAACACCTGATGCCACCCGGAGCTCGCCGGAATCTCTTCATTCATGAAGTGTTCAACGGTCGAGATCAGCCCCGTCCGGTCTTCGATCCAGTCAATCAGAGCCCGCATACTCAAACCTTCTTCTTCCAATCCACCGGCTTCGCACTATCAATGGTGCCGATCAACAAGCGCGTCCCCTGCACCTTCACCGGATAGCGATCCAGATCCCGCGGCGCTGGCCCATTCAGCACCTTCCCCTCAATCGAAAAATTGGTCGAGTGGCAAGGGCAAATAAACTCGTTCTTGCTCTCCTCATAGCGGTACGCACAACCCAGATGCGTGCACTGCGGAGTATAAGCAACTACTTCCGTGTCAGACAGCTTCACCACCCACGCCGTCGACTTCTCGGTCATTAGCTTCCAGCCATCCTTACGAATCCGCTGAAATGAAACTTCTTCCGGCACCCGAGGCTTCATCGCCCTCAAATCAGCCGCATCCACAAAGCCACCCGGCGAAACAGAATTCGGCTCCCGCAACAAATAGGTCAGTGCCGGAATTCCCATTCCCCCCGCAATCAGCAACCCCAAAAACTGCGTCGCACGCTCAAAGAAGCTGCGCCGGGCCATCTCATTAGAATCAACCATAATGGCTTGATTATATTAGAGACCCTCAATCTTTCGATCAAAAGAAGAGCGCCCGTTTTGTAAATCTTTGATGAAGCGAACTCCCTCAGCCAAGTAAGCAACAAAACAATTCAAAATTTCCGAAACGCCAGCACCGCGTTTAATCCCCCAAACGCAAACGAATTCGATAGCGCTGCCCTCACAGCAACCCGCCGCGCCACATTCGCGATCACATCCAAGCCACAATCCGGATCCTCAGCCTCAAACCCAGCCGTAGGAGGCAACACCCCCCGCTGCAACGCAAGCACCGTAGCCACAGCCTCCAATGCCCCAGCCGCCCCGAGCGCATGTCCATGCATCGACTTAGTCGACGACACCGGCACCCCTTCCCCCAGCACAATCCTCACCGCTGCACACTCAGCCGGATCATTCGCCTGCGTCCCAGTCCCGTGCGCATTCACATACCCAATCTCTGAAGGATCGATCCCCCCATCCCGCAAAGCCATCCGCATCGCCGCCGCAGCCCCTTCCGGCTTAGGCTGCGTGATGTGATGCGCGTCAGCGGACATTCCAAACCCGGCCAGCTCGGACAGCACCACAGCCCCCCGGCCCCGAGCATGTTCTTCACTCTCGATTACCAGCATCCCCGCTCCCTCACCAAGGCTCATCCCCTTCCGCCCCAACGAGAATGGCCTGCACACATCGGGCGACACGACGCGCATCGCCTCCCAAGCCTTGAGCAAACCAAACACAAACGGAGCCTCGCTCCCCCC
>JBKJUN010000601.1:0-1899 GCA_046590555.1 Bryobacter sp.
CCTACAAAGAAGGCAGCTGGTATCTGGCGGGGCGATTTGTGTCGAAGCCGGGTGAAGAAGCTACGGGCGCGATCAAGGCGATTGAGCCGAAGACTGGCAAGTCGAAGTGGGAGTATCTGATGAGCTCGCCTTCGTGGTCTGGTGTATTATCGACAGCCGGCGGGCTGGTGTTTGCGGCTACCGCTGATGGCGACATGATTGCACTGGATGACACGACAGGTAAGCTGTTGTGGCGCTTCCCGATGGGTGGACGGGCTTTTGCCAATCCGATTAGTTATATGGCAGCCGATGGCAAGCAGCATATTGCGATTGCCTGTGGGCATGCGCTGTTTTCGTTTAGCGTCGAATAGATTCAGGTTATGGCTGGCCCGGCGCCGGCCTTCAAATTCGACTCAGAATCAAACGCTTGAAATAAAAGTTGTTGAAGGTCGGCATGGAACGAGACAGGTTGATATTCAAGATCTGTCAATATGATTCGATTCGCCCAGCGTATCCGAGGGAAAGCCAGGGGAAGGTGAAGGACCTGTTTTCAAAACGCGTCAGGCAGCTTCAATGTTCACTATAAGTTTTTTACCGACGGCTGCCAGCGCATCCTCAACGGCATTGAGGCGCGAGGCGTGCCTGAAATCGAGAAGCCGGTCCACTTGGGGCGGATGGACTCCCAAACGTTTCGTTAGCATCGCTTTGGTTACCCGCTTCTCGCGCATCGCTTCATGAAGCAAGATTTTTGCCGATTCAAGGCCCCGCAGCGTAATCGGATGGCCGGATGTGAAGTTCGCCACGGGCAAGGGTTTACGAGACTCCACGTACATTTCGAGCGCCGTTGCTAGCGCATCTCTTGCTCTTGCCTTGGCATCGGCCTCGCTCACGCCATAGGTTATCGCCCCCGGAAGATCCGGAAAGCGTACCAATACCGTTCCTTCGTCATTTTCAAATGTTGCAAAATAGGTCATAACGTTGCCCTAGCCCAATCCCAGATCTTTCTTGATTGCCTGAACCAAACCAGTTTTGAGTTCCTTGCTCGCGCCATGCATCGGCAAAATCGATATTCGCTTACCGAGATAGACCTTAAGATGCCCACCCTTGCCCGACGCGAAGGAGCAGCCCTGGGATTGCAGCCACCTCTTAAACTCGCTCGCCTTCACGAATTTATGCTACCAAAGATGCAACATATTTGATGTATCTCATTCTGAAATCATTTCTAGGTTCTGCACAGATATTTGAAGTGGTCACAATTTGCCCAAGGTTTCACTTTCGGCAAGCACTGGCTGACAAAGCCGATTGTTGCCTGTCCTCGGTTTTGGTTAACTACTATGACCACATCGTCGACCATAAATTTAAAATCGCTAGTTAACACCTGTGGGGACAGGGGGGGATTTAGGCTTGTTTTTTCTGCTAACACGACTTCGGTGGGGTAGGAAGTTTTGGGTGCAGGTGGATGTGTCCCTCTGGGGATTCTGAAAAATCTTGAGCTTTGAAGGGATGCCGGTGTCCATCTGCAAGTGATGGATTCTAAATGCTTGTAGGGGAGATTGACTCGAAGTAACTGTTTGCGGCTGCGTCAGGTTCAGCGCTTGAGAGGGGAAAACGCTGGAATTGCTCAGTAAGGTTAAAGAAATGCGCTGGGACGCATCAGGCTGACGGTTCTTCCAGGCTGACGGTTCTTCGACGGTTCTTCCGGATCTCAACACGATTTATTGGGGCACTGGTAACCCGGGCCCAGACTGGAAGGGCGATAAGCGGGCCGGGGACAATCTGTATTCCGATTCGTTGTTGGCCATTGACGCTGATAGCGGCAAGATAGAGTGGTACTTCCAGTTCACGCCTCATGATGTTCATGACTGGGATGCGACGCAGGTGCCGGTGCTGGTGGATGAGATGTGGAACGGCAAGATGCGC
>JBKJUN010000623.1:0-3713 GCA_046590555.1 Bryobacter sp.
CCTACAAAGAAGGCAGCTGGTATCTGGCGGGGCGATTTGTGTCGAAGCCGGGTGAAGAAGCTACGGGCGCGATCAAGGCGATTGAGCCGAAGACTGGCAAGTCGAAGTGGGAGTATCCGATGAGCTCGCCTTCGTGGTCTGGTGTATTATCGACAGCCGGCGGGCTGGTGTTTGCAGCCACTGCTGATGGAGACATGATTGCACTGGATGACACGACAGGTAAGCTGTTGTGGCGCTATCCGATGGGTGGCAGAGCATTTGCGAATCCGATTAGTTATGTGGCGGCAGACGGCAAGCAGCATATTGCTATTGCCTGCGGGCACGCACTTTTCTCATTCACGGTAGACTAAAGGATTTTGAAAATCGGCTCGGCCTTTGGGACATAGAGGCTGCCTTCAGTAAGACCCTCCGGCACGCAGTGGCTTAAGAGCCGCTGGAGTTCGGAGGGTCTTTTCTTTGAGCTTAGGACTTCTGTGAAGATGGTGCAGATTTCTGCTACTTGATCGGCAGTTTCGTGGACGAATTCGATTCTGAAATGGCGAATTCCGGCTCTTAACCAGGATTCGAGATGAGTGGCTGAGTGCTGGGCTTCGGCTCCGAAAACTGTGTTGCGGCAGCCTACGTCCGCTACCACCGGATGGCGGCGGCCTTGCTCGTCTTGTAGGGAGATCTCGTGCTTTTCGCAGGGGCGGCCGCAGTCGAGGTACGAGGTTCCTGTGGACATGAAGCGGCAGAAGATGCAGTGCTCGGTGTGGAAGACGGGCAGGTGCTGGAAGGCTACCACTTCTATTTGAGCTGCTCCGCTTTCGATTGCCAGCGCTTCGATTTGACGGGCGTTTAGGTCGTGGGTTGGGGTTAGGCGGTCCAGGCCCATCGCTAGCAGGATTTTCGCGGTTACGGCGTTGGCGGCGTTGAGGCTGAAGTCTCCCGTCAGGTTGGGTAAATGCTTAAGGCGGTCTAGCAGGCCGGCGGAGCGGATGAGGAGGCCACAATTTAGCTTCGACAGGAAGTCGGCGATTTTGTCTTCGCCTGGCTTCAAGACTCTGGGGCTTGCTACTCGCGCCGGGATGCCGCTGGCCTTTAGTTTTTCCAGTGAGGGCCAGAGTCCGTAGAGATCGAGATAGTCGAGGGTGATGCTCGCGGGGCGAGCGGCGATGGCCGCGTCGAGTTGTCTTGCCGCTCTTACCAGAACGTGGAGCTGTGGCTCTAAGGGTTCGGCTTTGGAGACGGTCGTGGTTTCTCGTTGCCAGTGGGTGGTTTGTTTTGCCTTGCTGGTGGCGGCGAGAGCGTCTAGTTTTTCTACAGCTTCGCGTCGAAGTTGATTGAGGAGTGAGACAGGGACGAAGGGGTTGCCTTCGATATTTGCTTCCAGGGTTTCCAGGTCGTAGGGGGTGTTTCCCAATCGGCTGAGTTGAGATCGAAGTGTATCTTCAGTTAGGCCTTGTTGTTGAGCGGGGCCAAGATGGCTTGAGGACTCAACGACTACGACAGCCTTGCCCCGGGTCCATTCCATTCTCAAGGGTTGGCCGACACTGGCGGCTACTTTCACAGAGACGGGACGACGATAGACCGGTTGGGTAGCCTCGGTAAACTTCTTGGCTAGCTTGTCGGTCTCGGGGTCGCTGGAGCGCCAGAGGAGGTCTCCAGCACGGATGCGTTTGATATCGAGGGCCTGATTGGCGAAGCCTAGCTCAACTAGTTTCTTGGTGACTTCGCGGACTGTGTAAAGACGACCGCCTTCTTCTTTATCTTGCGGGCTGCGCCAGTCTGCGGCATCGAAGACTACGCCGTCTCCTGGCTTGAGTGGTGAGACGGCGTGGTTGGGGCCAACCTCTACGCGGATTGCTTCGGGGCGGATTTCTGTGACGCGGCCCATCCAGACTCCACGATGTCTCGGGCCCCGGCCGACCACTGCTTTTTGATGGTTGGTACCGCTTAGAAAGAATGGGCCGAGGCCGCGGGAGTAGACCTGTTCCAGGTGAATGCGGTCTTGGGCGCTGACGGCGTAGGCTCCGTCGACGGCTTTGCGGTAGGCGGCGGTGGTTAGCGCTACGTACTCGGCGTCTTTGTAGCGGCCTTCAATCTTTAGCGAGGAGATGCCTAAGGGTATGAGTTTGGGGATCCACTCCAGGGTGTAGAGATCGCCGGGGCTTAAGAGGTATCTGGCGTCTTTGAGGGGCTCGATGAGATCGTCGACGACGAGTTCATATGGGAGGCGGCAGGCCTGGGCGCATTGGCCTCTGTTGGCACTGCGGCCACCCCAGGCTTCTGAGCTGAAGCATTGGCCGGAATAAGCTACGCAGAGGGCACCATGGACGAAGATCTCGAGCTCACAATCTGTCTCGCTGCGGATCTTGGCGATCTCCTCTAGCGAGAGTTCGCGTGCGAGGTTTACGCGAGTTGCGCCTAGACGCTGGGCCAGGCGGACGCCGTCTGAGTTTGTGATACTCATTTGGGTGCTGCCGTGGATTTCGAGGTCTGGGGCGATCTGGCGGGCTAGCGAGCAGATGCCGAGATCCTGGACGATGATCGCGTCGGCACCGGCCTGTGCGATGGCTTCGATTGTTTTGGCGGCGGCGCTTAGTTCTTTGTCGAAGACCAGCGTGTTGAAGGTGACGTATCCTTTGACGCCGCGCTTGTGGAGGGTGGCTAAGGCTTCGGGGAGTTCTTCGAGCGTGAAGCCGACTTTGGCCCTGGCGGAGAAGTGGGTGAGGCCGAAGTAGACGCTATCGGCACCTGCTTCGATGGCGGCTTTGAGTTGCGGCCAATGCCCCGCCGGGCTCATGATTTCTGGCTTCATACTACTCGCCGTATCGCAGGCTCAATAGCGAGGACGGCACTACTCCCGTGTTGATGATGACCAATCGCGAATATTCGGTGTCGGTGAGTGGAGCGACTTTAACGCCTAGTTTTTCGGCAATCATCGGCAGGCGATCGGAATGCGTTACTACCAGGATTGTGTCGCTGGGTGCGGCTGACTTTAGAAGGTTGGCTAGTGCTTCGAGGTCTACGGCTTTGATGATCTTTGCTTCGATGCCCTTGGACTTCAACACTGGCGCTGCTGTTTCTTGCGTACGGCGGAATTCGCTGGTGTAGACGGCGGTGAGTTTGGTATCGCTCAAGACGTTGGCTAAAAGAGCAGCGCGCTTGTGGCCGGCTTCGGTGAGCTGGACGTCGCCAGTAGGGCCCGCTTTCTCTGCGTGACGCACCAGGATGATGGTTGCCGCATGGCTCGATAAGACTGCAAGCACGACGGCGGCGAACAAGCGCAGCATTAATCTACTAGCCCTTCGAAGAGGACGCTAGTCAGGTAGCGTTCGCCGGCGTCCGGGAGGACTACGACGATCGTTTTGCCCTTGTGCTCGGGCATGTGCGCGAGACGGATGGCACCGGCTGCGGCTGCACCGCAAGAGATGCCACAGAGGATGCCTTCTTCTTTGGCAAGACGACGGGCCATATCGACAGCTTCATCGTTGGTGACCTGTTCGACTTGATCAACAATCGAGAGATCGAGAGTGCCCGGGATGAAGCCGGCACCGATGCCCTGGATCTTGTGTGGCCCGGGCTTGGGAGCTTCGCCGTTGCGGGTCTGGGTGATGACGGGACTGTGGGCGGGTTCGACCGCAACACTCAGGATCGCTTTCTTCATTTCGTGTTTGAGGTAGCGGCTGACGCCGGTGATGGTGCCGCCGGTGCCTACTCCGGCTACGAAG
>JBKJUN010000826.1:0-2105 GCA_046590555.1 Bryobacter sp.
GTTTCGGGGGACGGTGGAATGGACGGTAACGTTTCCTGCGGCGGACCGGTATGAGTACCGGTTCTTGACCGGGATGGCCGTGTTGAGTCGAGACGGGAAGGTAGCGGGGATAGTGGCGGCGATGACGTTGCGGTCTGACCAAAAAACTTCTGATCCTTACTAGTCCGCTTAGGTCATTGTGCCGGGTAGTCGCAATGTTAGATGGGTAGTCTTGCGACTGCTGGTTCAGATGTGGTGAGAGTGATTTGGATATTTGCTTCTTCGCTGTTGCCGTCGTGGGAACCATGAATAAGGCCCAGATCGAATCGCCGCTTGCGCCGTTGATGGGGGCCCAGTCAAATGAGTTGAAGTGATCAGGCATGGTCATTGCCTAACGGGAAAGCCTCCCCTGAGGAGAGGAGGCTTCTTTATTTTGGGATTCGGTTTGCGACTAGAAGGTGTAGAGAGCTGTGCCTTCAATGGGGGTGGTTGGCGCTCCGGCCCCGACGAGGGCTGCTTCGGCGTCCTGGATCGGACGGAAGAAGAGGCCGGTGTCGCTGAGGTAAATCTCAAGGTCGCTCGGGCGAGCGAGGGTTCCCTGGATGAGGGCCTCTGAGAGCGGATCTTCGATGTACTTCTGGAGAGCGCGGCGTAGCGGACGTGCGCCGTAGCTGCGGTCTACCAGAGTCTTCTCGAGGATGTACTTGGCGGCCTCGACCGTGAGGCGGATCTTGATCTGCTTGGCAACCAGGTTTATGTTGATCTGATCGACCAGCAGGTGCATGATCTGGAGGAGATCTTCATCGACCAATGAGGTGAAGAGAATTATTTCGTCGAGACGATTCAGGAATTCAGGGTTGAAGGCCCGCTTGACCTCTTGCATGACCTGATCTTCGACCTTTGGTGCCATGCCTTTTTCAAGCGGAGCGTCGAAGCCAATGCCCTTCTTCTTTTCAAGGAAGCGGGCGCCGAGGTTGGAAGTCATGATGATGATCGTGTTCTTGAAGTCGACGGTATTGCCGAGGCCGTCGGTAAGTTGGCCATCTTCAAAAACCTGAAGCAGGATGTTGTATACATCCGGGTGCGCCTTTTCGATTTCGTCGAGCAGGATGATCGAGTAGGGGTTGCGCTTCACACGTTCGGTGAGCTGGCCGCCTTCCTCGTAGCCGACGTATCCGGGAGGTGAGCCGATCAGTTTTGAAACTGAATGCTTCTCCATAAACTCGGACATATCGAAGCGGATGAGCGATTTCTCGCTGCCGAAGAGGAAGTCGGCGAGTGCGCGGGCGACTTCTGTCTTGCCGACGCCTGTGGGGCCGAGGAAGAGGAAGCTACCGGCTGGGCGTTTCGGTGATTTGAGGCCAGCGCGAGAGCGGCGGATGGCACGGGCAAGTGCGCCGATAGCGCGCTCTTGACTGATGACGCGCTTGTGAAGCTCTTCTTCGATGCGGAGGAGCTTCGATACTTCTTCTTCACGGATGGCCGTCATCGGGACACCAGTCCAACGGGCAACAACGTCTTCGATGTCGTCCTTGGTGACTACGCCGGTTGAGGTGTCGTCGAGATTGTACTTTTCGCGCAGGACTCGGAGGTTCTCGCGTTCTTTGCGTTCTTCGTCCGAGTAGAAGCGAGCCTTCTCGAATTCGTGATTGGCGATCGCGTTCTCCATGCGGTGCACGATGAACTTGATGCGCTTCTGGATGTCGGCGATGTCGGGCGGAAGGGTCGTCTGACGGAGCTTGACTCGGGCACCGGCTTCGTCGATCAAGTCGATGGCCTTGTCGGGGAGGAAGCGATCGGGGATGAAGCGGTTGGAGGCGTAGACTGCGGTTTCGATCGAATCGTCCGTGTACGCTACTGCGTGGAATTTCTCGTAGCGTTCTTTGATGCCCATGAGGATGCGGATGGCATCGGATTCATTTGGGGGCGGAACCTTGACAGCCTGGAAGCGACGCTCGAGGGACCGATCCTTTTCAATCGACTTGCGGAATTCGGCAGGAGTTGTCGCGCCAATACACTGGATTTCGCCACGGCTGAGAGCGGGCTTCAGAATGTTGGCAGCGTCGAGTGAGCCTTCGGCTGATCCCGCGCCAACCAGGGTGTGAAGTTCGTCGATGAAGATGATG
>JBKJUN010000837.1:0-6349 GCA_046590555.1 Bryobacter sp.
CGGGGGACTTCAATCTCGCGAATGTGCAGGTGGTGGATGTGGCTAGTGGGGCGATGCGTCCGCTTACTGGCAGATCGAAGAATGAGGCTCAGCCATTGATTTCGCCGGATGGCAAGAAGGTTTCTTTCTGGTATCCGAAGGACGGCGATACGAAGAATCAGAACGAGGTGCAAGTGACTTCGATTGAGGGCGGGGAAGGCAAGAGTGTTACTCGCGGGATTGATCGAAATGTGCAGCGGGCGATCTGGATGCCGGATTCGGAGAGTCTGCTCGTGAGTGCGAATGATGGCACTGGCGTGGGGCTTTGGGTGCAGCCGATCTCGGGGCCGGCCAAGCGTGTGGATACGGGCAAGGTGGTGGCGACGACGGGGTTCTGGCTTGATGCTTCGGTGAACCGGCTGGGCGGGATAGCGTTTACAGGGAGTGAGGCGAATTGGCCTACCGAGCTTTATTACCTTGAGAGTGGCGCATCGAAGCCTGTGCGTTTGACGGAGGCGAATCGTGGCATTGCCGAGCTTGAGCTAGGAAAGAGTGAAGAGGTTCGCTGGGTGGGTAAGGATGGCGTGAAGAATGATGGAGTGGTGACTTATCCGCCGGACTATGCGAGTGGGAAGAAGTATCCACTGGTGCTGTACATTCACGGCGGGCCACGGTCTGCTTCGAAGGTGGCGTTCTCGAATTTTGCGCAGACTTTTGCGGCGCAGGGCTGGGTGGTGTTTGAACCGAACTATCGTGGTAGCGATAACCTCGGGAATGAATATCAGGTTGGGATCTGGAATGATGCTGGGGCGGGGCCTGGACGCGATGTGATGGCTGGGGTTGAGATGCTGAAGCAGCGTGGGTTTGTCGATGAGACTCGCATTGGGACTTGTGGCTGGAGCTATGGCGGGTACATGACCACGTGGTTGTTGGGGAATTATCCGAATGTCTGGAAGGCAGCTGTGGCTGGAGCTTCGGTTACCGACTGGATGGATCAATACAATCTGGGTGACGCGAATGTGCGGCGTGGGTCGGCATTTGGAGGGTCGCCTTATACGGATGAGAAGCGGATGGAGGCGATGCGTGTGCAGTCTCCGATGACCTATGCGACGAAGATTAAAGCACCGACTCTGATTATGGCAACTACGGGTGACTTCCGGGTGCCGATCATGCAGTCTTACCGGCTCTATCATGCGCTGGCTGATAACGGCGTGAAGACGCAGTTCATTGGGTATCCAGTGTACGGGCATAGCCCGACTGACCCGGTGCATCAGCGGGATGTGATGCGGCGCTATGTTGAGTGGTTGAAGACACACCTCAATTAGGGGTTGGTCTTGAGTTTGATCCAGTTGCGGGTTGGGAGCGGGAGGACTCCGGTGAGTGCTCGGGAGAGGACTGGGTCCTCTGTTGTGGTGATGAGTAGCCAAACTTCGGCCTTTGTGGTGTGGGCGCCCAGTGGAATGCTGCGGCGACTGTCGTTTGCGGTAGATAAGGGCTTGATGGAATCGCCATCGATGAGGAAGGCGTAGATCAGGCTGCCATTGGCTGCTGGGAGGATCAGGTTGTCGTTGAAGATCGCGACTGCCAATGGCTGAGGTGCACTGGCGAGTTTGGCGGCGTTTGGAGCATTGCGCTCACGGAAGGAATTGGCTGTGGCAGCAGCGACTTCCTGGCGGGCTGAATCGGCAACGGCTGGGGCTTCACGCTTCTCGACGCTCAATTGCGCAATTGCGGCTGGAGGTTTAGCGGGCGGGGGCGGAACTATTGCGCGATTTTTTGGGGCAGGCTTGGGTTCTGCAACGGACTTTTGTGGCGTGGTTGCTACTGCGACTTCCTGGGTTTCCGGTTTTGGGGTGGGCCAGTAGGCTATCGTTGCGGCCCCGACAACGAGGCAGGCGGCGAGGGCGGCCCAGCGCCAGCTGTTCGATTTGGGGACGTCGATGGGGCCGCGTTTTGCATTGACATGTCCCAGGCTGCGGAGAAGAGTTTCTCTGACGAGCGGAGTATCGAGAGTGGCGCGCATGGTTTCTTCATCAGCCATTGCATTGAAGATGGCTTGATTATCGAGGGACTTCTCGAAGAGGCGTTTTTGTTCGTCTTTGGTGAGCGTGCCTGCGGCATAGGCGCTGAGGAGAGCCTGCATTTCGCCGTCGAATTGGTTGTCGCTCATTGCGGCCTCCTGGTTTTGGTCATGATCTGCTTGAGATCTTCGCGGCAGCGGGCTTCCCAGGTGTAGACGGTATTGATATTGTTGGCCCCGAGGGCTTGCTGGATTTCGGGGAAGGAGAGGCCTTCGAGTTTCATGCGAAAAATGTCGCGGCACCGCTCGCCGAGTTGGGGGAGGGCTTGCTGGAGTTGGTCCAGGAGTTCTTTTTGTTCCAGATCGAGGACCAGGTTGAACTGGTGGTCTGGAATGGGTTGTTCGTCGATGTCGATCGAGCGGTTTTCACCCCTGCGGGCTGATTTGCGAGCCTGGGCGACGAGTTTGAAGCGTGTGATCTGGAGGGCGAGCGGGATCAGTTCGGTAAGTTCCGATACGTGGGCGTATTTTTGATGGAGCACGAGCATGACCTCCTGAGCGACGTCTTCGGCGATCTGCCTCCCATAACGAGATGCCGCGAAGGAGAGAATCCTTTCACGTAATACCGCGAGCACGTCCATAATGTGAGAATAGAGGAAGATCCCATGGAAATGACACGCTCGCTCAAAGAACGTGGCGTCCGGCTTACCCGCCAGCGCCAGGTTTTACTGAATCTGATCGACCAGAGCGGCCAGCACCTCGATGCCGAAACCCTGTACATGAGGGCTCGCGAAACGGATCCGAAGCTGAACCGCGTTACTGTCTATCGCACGCTCAAGATGTTGAAAGAATCCGGACTCGTCGATGAACTGGATTTGCTGCACAAGGACGGCGATCAACACTACTACGAGACCCGTATGAAGCGCGAGCACGCGCATGTAATTTGCCTGCGGTGTGGCAAGGTGGAAGAGTATTTTGGCGAGCCGCTGGCTCGGTTGCGGAAGGAAGTGGAAGAGACGCTCGGGTTTGAGATTCTGGTTGTGAGGACGGAGATTGGCGGGCATTGTTCGCATTGCCAGGCGTTGCGGGCTGAGGAAATGGAACAGGGCAAAAGCGCGTAGGATTGAAGGCTAGTGCCCTACGAACTTACGGTAGTGAATCCTTCGGGGAATGCGATCCAAGTGCCTCTGGATCACTTTCCGTTTTCTATGGGGCGGCATAGTGAGAACCACCTGATTCTTCGCGATAGCCGGGTGTCGCGCAAGCATGCTGTGATTGCGCAACGTGGGGCGGATATCTGGCTGGAGGATCTGGAGAGCCTGCATGGAGTGCGGGTAAATGAAGTTCGGGTGGTGAAAGAGCAGAAGCTGGCTGGCGGGGATGAGATCGATTTTGGACTTGAGGATGGGTACCGGCTGATCGTTGTCGAAAAGAGTGAGGCGGAGATCCGCAAGCTGATGGGCCGAATGCCTGGGAGTGGCGGTGCGGGGAGTTCTGAGTTATCCAAGCTGCGTGCGCTAACTGAGGTGGCACGGAGTCTGGAACATGCGATGTCTACGCATGATGTTCTGGCGGCGGTGATTGAGGCGGCGCTGACGGTGACTGGTTGCGAGCGGGGATTTCTGTTGCTGGAAGAGGCCGGAGCGATGAGGGTAGAGTTGGGCCGTGATGCGAGTGGGCGACCGCTGGATTCGGCAGCGCTACCAGTGCCTCTTTCGCTGATCCAGCGCGCGCTTAAAGAGCGTAAGGATTTGCTGAGCTTTCAGTTCGATCCGTTGGCAGACTGGTCTTCGCGGTTTAACGATTCGCTGGGTGGGCTAGATCTGCGTAGCGTGCTGTGTGTACCGCTGTTGCGGCTACGTGGGAGCGTTGGGGCAGGGGAGACGATGGCGGCTACGATGGATGACACCGTGGGGCTGATCTATATGGATTCGCGGCTGGCTGAAGTTGTCAATCAACAAGGGAACCGGGAGTTGTTGCAGACGCTGGCGCTTGAAGCCTCGACGATTCTTGAGAATGCGCGGCTGCTCGAAGAAGTGCGCAAGCGGCACCGGTTGGAGCAGGAGTTAGCGCTGGCCCGGACGATTCAGGCGAATTTGCTGCCGCGTAAGTTGGCCGCAGAGGGCTTTCTGACAGCCGTGGGTTCATCGATTCCTACACACCAGGTTGGCGGCGACTTTTATGATGTGTTGAAGCGGCCGGATGGCAGTTGGCTCGCGGCGGTAGCGGATGTCTCGGGGAAGGGTGTTGGCGCGGCTTTGCTGGCATCGCTATTGCAAGGCGTCCTGCTTGAGGCGGCCAGTTCTGGGGCAGGGCTGGATGAATGGTTGCCGCGATTGAATCGCTTTCTGATGGAGCGGACGGCTGGAGAGAAATACGCGACGATGTTTGCGTGTTGTGTGGATGCGGGTGGATTGATGCGGTATGTGAATGCTGGACACTCGCGACCGTTTTTGTTGCATGGTCAGCGTGTGGGTGGGCCGGAGCTAGAAGCTCTTGAGCAGGATGGATTTCCGATTGGGCTACTAGAGATGGCAAGTTATCCAGTGGAGCAGGTGCAGTTAGAAGCTGGAGATACCGTAGTGCTGTTTAGCGATGGAGTGGAAGAGGGACGGCGCGGGCCACAGGAGTTTTTTGGCCGTGAGCGGATTGCAGCGGCGGTTGTTGAGAATGCAAAGTTGAATTTGCAGGGGCTGCATGATGGGCTGCGTAATGCACTCACGGAATTTCTGGATGGCGTGGAGCCGCATGACGATGCAACGCTATTGCTGTTGCGATTTGAAGCGCAGGGCTGATTTTAGCGAAGGCCGCCGACTCCGACCCTGGCGCGGTAGACGTAACCAGTTATGCGGTCCATGTCGGAGGAGGTCATATAGAGCCAGTTAGTATTGGGGCCTCGACCGAACTTGATGTTAGTTAGGGCTTTTTGTGCTGTTGTGATGGTTTGGATCGATTGGCCTGAAGGGTTAATCAGGTGAGCGATGCCATGCGAATAACAGGTGAGCCAAAGATTTCCGTTCTTGTCGATGTCCATGCCGTCGGCCTGGCAGGGTTCGAGCTTTGCTACCTGTTCGATGGGGCCTTTGGGAAGCTTCCACTTCACGATGTTGGAAGTATTCTTTGCGGTGTTGTGACTGGCGTAGAGGGTGGATTCGTCGGCGCTTAGGATTATGCCGTTGGGACCGGTGATTTCTTGAGAGAAGACTTCGGGCTTGCCGTCCTTGGGGATGCGGTAGACGGTACCTTTGGGGGATGTGCCGTCATAGCCGTTGGGCTCGGTGAAATAAATAGTGCCGTCTTTGGCTACAACGAGGTCGTTGGGGCCTTTGCTTTTGCCGGGCATGGCGTCGAAGTTTTCGGCTAGTACAGTGACCTTCTTGTCTGGTGTGATCCTAAGGATCTGCTGTTCGCCAGTGGTCGTGACGTATAGGTTGTCTGCGCTATCGAAATAGAGACCGCCTGGGCCTTCTTTGGTTGCTACGGCGAGGTATTCTTTGAAGCCGTCTTTTTCATTCCAGGTGACGATGCCTTTGTAGGTGCCGCGAGAAGTGAAGTAGAGGTTGCCTTTGGAATCGATGGCTGGGCCTTCAGTGTTACCCCAAGTGGCGTTGGCCCCGACGAGTTGGGCTGCTTGCTGGTTTGGCTGCTGGCAGGAGACAAGCCAGGTCAATAGCGATAAGGCAATATATTTCATGGTGTCATCGTCAATATAGTTGTTTGGGTGGCCCAGAGGCAAGCTGAGCCATCTATCTTGGGCTCTATTATCAGCCCGGACCGCCCATCGCTGGAAATCATGGATGGGCGGTATGACGAGGCACAGCTCTGGCGCTGGTCTTTTAGCGTAACTTGTAAGATGTCAAAGATCTGGCCCGGCGTTGTTTTGGACTGACCCGGGCGGGTTGGGTTTGGGTTCGTTGTTTAGCTTTTCTGTTCTGGCTTTGGGGTAGTGTGCGGATCCGGTGGCAGATTTAGATTGTGCTTGGCGTTTAGCTTTTCTACAAAGTCGCGGACGATGCGCTTGGCGAGTTCGACGCCGGCTTGTGGGTCCGTTTCAGCGAGTTTTTTGACTTGGGGGAGGTTTTCTATCGAGACGTCGCCTTTGTTGGTTTGGACGTCGTAGTAGATTTCGTTGGGTGGACGACCGGGGAGGGGTTCTGCGTCGGCGATGGCTTCGATTTCTACGTTTTCCCCGTTGCCGATGTAGGCTTCACGCTCGACGATCTCGGCGCGCAGGACTTTGATGGTGCGTTGGATTTTTGTGGGAAGACGATCCAGTTCTCGCATGATTGCGGGCAGGAAGTTTGCTGGCTTTGAGATGATGTCTTCGACGCGGAAGCGCATGGCTTCGCC